>JBDHLU010000137.1:0-9662 GCA_039656555.1 Gemmatimonadota bacterium
GACAAGCGATGGGAGCTCAATGCCGACGTGGGCGGGCCGATTGTCCGGGACAAGCTCTATTACTACCTCTCGGGACAGTTCGTCCGCAACGACGTCCGGGTCCTCGATGCGTCATCAACCTTGGGCGATCTGGTCTACATCACTGACGCCAGCGGGAACACGGTTTTCGAGCGCACCGACGAAACGAAACTGCTCGGTAAACTGACATGGCAGGCGTCGGGCCAAGACGTGGTGAATGGCCTCATTGGTTATGACGGCGTTTTTGGCGACAACAGGGGCTTGAACAGCTTCGACGACCCCGCGACGACCCAAAACCAGGAATCGCCGGCGGTATTCTACAATGCGAGTTGGCAGCGAAGCTGGAGCAGCAATCACCTGACGGAATTCAAGGTGACCGGGTACAACGGGCGAGACGACAGAATTCCGCTGAACGGGACCAACCAGCAAGTCCAACGGCTGGACGGCAACGAGGAAGCGTTCCGCAACGCGGCGTTCGGAAACAACAACAGCCCTGACAATCTCTCCATCAACGCCGATTGGGATTCGTATTGGAACACGGGGAACGTGAAGCACCATCTCAAGGTGGGCGGACAGTACACGTTGGGCTGGTGGGACGAGCGCGAAATTCGAACCGGTGAGCTCTCTTGGCGTCCCGAAGAGGAGACTGGAGTGACCTTCGATGCCGACGATCCGAGTACCTGGGGGTTCATCTCCAGTGACTGGGGAGCGAATATCAACCTCGTCGCACGGTCGACGAACGCGGCGCTCTACCTGCAGGATTATGTCACGCTTTCGCCGCGGTTGTCGGTGAGTGGGGGTTTGCGACTGAATTACTTCCGAGGTGATTTGACGCCGGGTGACGGCAGCGGATCGCGGTTCAAGGCCACCGACGACATCAAAGTCGCGCCCCGCATCGGCGCCACGTTTGCCATCCTCGAAGACCAGGGTCTCGTTGCGAAGGCCCACTGGGGCAGATATTACCAGAACATGTTCGCCCAGATGTTTGACCGCACGATAGGTGGCAACGTCTTCACCGACCTCGAATTCTGGGATTGGGTCGACCCCGGGCTTCCCGTCCTGGATCAGACATACACCGAAGCAGAGCGCGATCAGCTGTTCGATCTCTTTCAAGCCATTCCGCTGGGAGAAGAAGTGGGACCCGTTGAGGGATGGAGTCAGCCCTACATGGATCAGTTCATCGGTGGATTGGAATGGGGGTTTGCGGACAACTGGAAGGCCGGGGCTGTGTACGTGAATAGACGGAACCGCGATATCGTTTCCCTCGTAGATCGCAATCAGGCCACAAACTACACCGAGGTGAGCAATGTGAGTGTGCTGGACGCGGACTCCGGTGACCCCATTCTCGACCAAAGCGGAAACGCGCTCGTACATCCCAGTGCTGTCGTCAGCAACGAAGATATCGTGGCGTTCGATCAAGCCGTCGGCGGGTTTTTCCCCGAAGAACTGGAAGCGCTCGGGTTGACCGCGGCTGAAGTGGCTGCATTGACGTACGACCAAGACCTCGTTCTTACCTCTTCCGACGCCACGAGGGATATGGACCAGGTTCAGGTCACAGTCGAGCGGGCCTTTCGCACTTGGTCGCTCCTGGCTTCTGTCGTCTGGACAGATCTACGAGGCGATTTTTTCACTGTGAATGGCTACGACGATCCCCGAGGTTCCGGTGCCGGCCCGTTCGTACGTCCCAACGAGCGTATCAACTTCTTCGGCGACATGCCAAACTACAGTGAATGGGAGTTCATGGTCCGCGCGGTGGGCGACTTGCCGGCCAATTTCCGGGCCGGAGGGTTTCTGACGCTCTCGGCCGGTGATTCTTATACACCAGTGTATCGGATCGATACCCGGCAGCATGACTTCATCGGGTCGAATGGTACGCTCTTGGAGCCCGCTCTGTTCGCCGACGTGGTCGGCGAACGGATGTTTCTCGAGCAGCGCGGCAGCCGGACGCTCGACGAGCTGTTTCGCTTGGACGTGCACGTCGATTGGACGCTCAACATCCGAAACGTTGATTGGCTTTTCGCTCTCGATGTGTTCAACGTGTTCAACTCTGGAGCGGTGACCGAGGTCAAGAACGACGTCAACAACCAGGATCCGAACGACCCGACAACACTCTTCGGGGCAACCAGGTTCTTCCAGAACCCCAGAAATATCCGCCTGAGCGCCTCGCTGGGATTCTAGGGACTAGGTAGGCAGCTTGGAGGCACGCCGCCCACACAAGCAGGCTTACCCGGCCGGCCGGCGCAGCGCTCGATACCGAGGATCGTCCTGGATACTCCGCCACCACCAATGAATGTCTTCCGTTTCATCGGCGCGGTGGTGTGGGTTATTGGTGTAGTAGCGACGTAAGAGGTCAATCGCTTCGTCTCGATCGTTGAGCAACGTTCTTATAAAGGCTTCCAACGTGAGCAGAGAACGATCAGGATCTACCTCCGGGTTGCCGCGGGAGGCCACGAGCAGGCTACTGGCGCTATCGGTCATCCCTGCTCGCGCGAGCGCGGCGGCCACCAGCATGTGGGCCTCGCGACCCCACCGCTGTTCAGTCCATTGGTGTTCGGGAGTAAGCTCCTGCAACTCCGTCAAGAGTTGCCACGCCCTGTCGACGTCGGGTTCGACGGAGCGAGTCGTAAACAACCACAGTTGACACGCGACGAAATCGGCACTCTTCGGAAAGCGTTGATTGGCGGTCTCACACCATTGCTTGGCAGGCCCAAAGTTCTCCAAGTCATACGATGTCTGGAACAAACGCCACAGGGTAGATTCGACATTCTCCAGGTACGCGTCGGCCTGATACGCCGTTACCGCAGACAAGTTGGCACCTGGCTTGTCTCTCATTTCGTACAGCACCAAACTCAGCATACTGTGCGCACTAGCCAGCGACGGTTCGGCATCTACCGCCGCCTCTAGGTCCTCTCTCGCTCCGTTCAATAGCGCATCGGCTACCTCCGGCTCAGCCTCGGGGCCGTAAAACCAGCTGAAGTACTTCATGGTGCCCCGCAGCTCAAGAGCCTTGGCATCACGGGGGTCGAGAGCCAATGCACTGTCTGCGTAGGCAATTCCCATGGCCGCCCAGCGATCTTGGTCGTCCGGCTCGTGCTCTAGGTATGCCCTGCGGCGAGTGATCTTGCCACGCAAGATGAGCGGCTCTGTCCAATTCGGATCGGCAAGCGCGGCTACCGCGAGGATCGAGTCAGCGATCTCGTACTGGGCGACCGCGTCGTCGGGATTGTGATCTTCCAAATCGAGCGCCTCTTTACGCGCGCGCTCGCCACGCTGCACCAGTGACCAGGCCTGGACACTGCTAGTGCTCCGTTGCCGTTCACGTACCCGTACCTCGTCACCCAAGAATGTGCGCAACAGTTCGGCAACACTTTGGAGCGTAGAATCCTGTGCCGCGAGAACCTGGTCTACTGGAAGCTGAAAGGTCTGGCTCCTGAATTCAGAGCCACTGTTTCCGTCGATGATCCGAAGGTCCACGCGTAGCTGATCCCCCGCAGGTGCGACGCTACCGGAGATGATGCTGCCTACTTGCAGCGCTTGGCCAACGCTGTCCGGCGGAATGCTCGGATCCCGAAACGCTGCCACACCCGATCGGGAAATGACCTCGAGCCCACGAACCTCGGAGAGATTGTCGATCAGGCCCTCGGTGAGACCGTCGGCAATGTATCCGAGAGAGCTATCGGGACTCCGATCCTGGAAGTAAAGGACGGCGACGTTGCTGGCATCCAGTTCGTCGATGTTTATCGCCTCCGGTCCGGTCCCACCGCTCACCAACTGCCAAATCGTTAGTCCACCGCCAAGCACCCCCACGGCCACCGCCGCGCCAATGATGGCCGTGCGCTTCTTGCTTGGGGCCTGCGGCTGCGGCACCCCATACATCCCTGTCGTGACCCGCTGCATCGCAGTCGATTGCCGGATCTTGGACGCCGTGCCGTGCTCCCATGCCTTGAGCACGTCGGCCATTTCCTGCGCCGTACGGAACCGATCCGCAGGCGTCTTCTCCATAGCGAGAAAGACGATGTTTTCCAACTCGGGTGGCACCGAGTCGCGCATGATGTGCATGGACGGAGGATGGTCCATCGTGTGACGCGCGATCATGGCCATCGGCGTCGGCGCGGTGAACGGGATCTGCCCCACCAACATCTCGTACAGCATGCAGCCGAGGCTATAGATATCCGCCCGCCCGTCGAGGTCGTGTTCGCCCATAGCCTGCTCGGGCGACATGTAGGCGGGCGTACCTATAGCCATACCGGTCTGCGTGATCTTCTCACCGCCCGCCTGGTCGATGGCGAGCGCGATGCCGAAGTCAGCCACGACGGCGTGCCCACCCGTCATCATCACATTGTCGGGCTTGATGTCGCGGTGCACCAACCCCATGCTGTGCGCCACGCTCAACGCCTCGGCCACCTCGCGCGCGATCTGCACCGCCTCATCGATCGCCAGCTGCTTTTCTCGCTTGAGATAGTCGGAAAGCGATTCACCCTCGACGAAGGGCATGACGTAGTAGAGCAAGCCATCCGCTTCTCCCGAATCGAACATTGGTAGAATGTGCGGGTGGTTCAGCTTGGCAACGCCCTTGATTTCACGGAGAAATCGCTCGGATCCGATCGACGATGCGAGATCGGGCTTCAGGACCTTGATGGCCACCATGCGGTCGTGCTTGAGGTCCTTGGCGAGGTATACGAACGCCATGCCACCCTCGCCCAGCTCCTGCTCGACATCGTACTCCTCGGCGATGCCATTGCGGAGTCGCAGAAGCAGCTTGGAGGCTTCCGAGTCGGGCTCGTCGACGCCCTGGTCTTGGCTGAGATCTCTGTTGTCGCTCATAGGCCGTTTAGACTGCATAAGATATTGCGAGAAGGCGACTAAGGCGAGATCTGCGACCCGCAAACAAAACGGGGCGGCTGATCGCCGCCCCGCTCGTACTACTCCGAGGATCCTTGGTTCCTCACTTGGTCTTCACGTTGAACCTGTTCGACTCAGTCATTGGTGTATTATCTGCACCGTCAAAAAACACCTCGGCTTCAAGGTGGAGCGCACCGGTCTTGGTTGGGACCAGGTCGTCAAAAGTGCAGATGCCACCGTTCTCGGATTTCGTCGAGAGCGTTCCTGTGACATCCGTATTAGTTCCGTTGTTCGTAAACGCGCCTGTAATCGTGCACGTCGCACCGTCAAACGGGGTTCCATCTAGCAGCGTCACGCGAATCTGGACCGGATCATTCCAGCCCACAAGGACGACCGCGTTGGACACCTTCAAGAATTCGGCGGCCAGCGAAATCGTCGCCGTCGCCTTAAACTCCAGCGGCTCGCTTCCCTTCGTAGCGGACGTTGCGTCTCTCGGGATGGTGATGGTGCCCATCCTGTGGTCCGCGAGCACGCAGTTGGGCCTCGGCTGAGTGTTGTACCCATCTGCCTCCAATCGATCCGCGGAGGGAGTGCACCCTGCGTCGCCAACGCCATAGGCAGAGACCTCGAGCAGATTGTCATTGGGAAACTCCAGGGTCCACGAATTCGGGAACGTCGCGACGCCATTCACGTCCGTGACCGAGGTTACCGGCGACCCGGCCGTTGGGTCCGTGACCTGCCACCGAATGGTCACACCCTGCACCGGTTGGGAGGCAATTGCTTCGGGCTGGTGGTTCGGCAGTCCGCCATCCATGACCTTCACCGCTGGCGCGATCGGCACGTTGCTGCCCACCGGCGCCGATTGGTTGTTGCCGGCGGAAATGAAGTATTCAGATTGGAGAGCCCATACCACGGGGCTACCGGCTGAACCTCTTCCGCCGAGGCCTCCGTCACGGGCTGCCAACGGCTCGGGAGCCAGCCAGGGCAGCAACGTTCGCTTAACACTCCTGGCAAACCTGAAAAGTGGGTTACTCGAGACCGCTCCTGTAAGTGTCCCGCAGGCAAGGAACCCTACCGGCACATTCTGCAGCGCTTCCCAAACAGCCGGCACTCCCGTGCTAGGTGGAGTGATCTGGTGGTGAAGCGCCAAAAGCTCGCCCTGTCCCACCTTGAGAGTCGGACCGCTCGAAAGATCGACGCACGCGCCCGTTACGACGTCGGTCAACGGCGCACCCGCAAGAACATCGACGTCATAGCAGTTGCCATACTGTACCAGGTCGAGATCTGCGAACTTGATCAGTCCACCCGTCGTCGGACAGGTGATCTGCGTAATGACGATTGCGGACGACCCACCTCCAGTTCCCTGTACGCCTGCAGTCTGGGATAGCGTCGTGACGGTGCCGGTGCCCGTGAGGAGCCCCGCACCGCAATCCACACCTTCGTCACAGGCGAGTCCGAAAAAGACCGTCCATTTGAGCGGGATGTTCTTGCCCTGCTGAACCTGGTAGAAGGGCTGGCGGGCATTGTTCCTTGGGACCTTCGCGCCACCTTCGACGATCTCGATGTCACGGAAGGCGAGTAACACCTGCTCATTCGGGTCGCCGGTAGAACTGCTGGGACCAAGGAACCAGCAAAAACGATAGAAGCCGAGTTCCACCAACAAGCCTGAGTCATAACCATGAGTGAACCGCTCGCCAATCAGGTCAACGTTGATCTCCGACTCGGAGACCGTTTTGATGACCGGAAAAGCAACTGGGCTACCGCACGACCCCGATAGGCTGATGTTTTCGGGGACGCTTCGGATCTCGATGTTGGCGAGCGCTCCGGGATTGAATGCCTCATCCGGCAGGTTTTTCGGGCTCGGGACGATCGGGGGAAACAGGAAGACACTTTCACAAAACTCACCCGAGCCACATGCGCCCTGCGATCCATCAAAGATGGCTAGCTGCGGTCCGTCGATGTCCTGAGGTGCCGAAACGTCTTCGCCTGTACAGGCGGCCAAAAACGCCAGGCCCACAGTGCTAAACAATGCTACGCGCTTCATGAGATGGCTCCTAGCTTTGGTAGGGAGGTGAGGGCGCCCGCGCACCCGGCGACTGACGTCATTCTGGGATCCGGGCGTAATCCCACCTGCGCCCAAACAATAGTGTATCTGTCAATTCTGGGGCAATTATGGTCCGCATACGCACAACTGTTGTCCCATAAGAGCCGCCTTCGGCAGATTTGGGAACAATGCAATTCTGTGACCTAGGTCACTGTTTGTCAAGCAAGTGGCGCACCAAAGCGTTAGTCGTTGACCACCAACGACTTGACCGTGTTCCAGCCGCCCTCGAGGATTTGCAAGGTGGAGAAGATGGGGCCATTGTGCCATACATGTTGCTAGGTATCGACAGTTCTGGGCCGGCTCAGGCTGGACCGGGAAACGCGATTAGAAGCTAGATTTTAGAATTTGGAGTCTAGAATCTAGATTGGGGATGCCATCTCAACTCTCAACTCTCAACTCTCAGATTGCTTCTCTCATGGCTCAACAATCATTCGATATCTCCACCGGCGCTGACCTTCAGGAAGTGGACAACGCGACCAATCAGGCGCGCAAGGAAATCCAGCAGCGCTATGACTTCAAAGGGACCAACTGCACGATCGATTTCAAGCGCGCCGACGCAGCAATCGACCTCGAGGCCGACGACGAATACAAGATCAAGGCCGTGTGGGACGTGGTACAGACAAAGCTCATCAAGCGGAAGGTCCCTCTGCAAAACGTGAAGTCCGGGGAAATCGAACCAGCCGGCGGCAGCCGAGTACGCCAACACATCACGCTCCAACAGGGACTCCCGGTGGACACGGCCCGCGCCATCGTCAAGGACATCAAGAATCAGAAGATGAAGAAGGTGCAGACCGCGATCCAAGGCGACGAGGTTCGGGTGACCTCACCGTCACGCGATTCGCTGCAGGAGGTGATGGAGTTCTTACGCGAGCAAGATTATGGGGTGGAACTGAAGTTTGGGAACTACAGAGGATAGCCGAGAGCGCACAACTATCGGCCATCGGCTATCGGCTGTCGAATAGCTCCGCCACGATCTTTGTCGGCGCCCTACCTAGAAACATCCCAGCAACTACATACGTCCCCGTCGCCAGGGCCATCGCCGGAAACACCTCATGCACGACATCGCTCACCGGGAGCGCACGCCATATCGAGTACGTGAGCGCGCCGACGACAAACGACGACACCGTGCCGACACCGGTTCCGCCCCGCCAGTAGAGTCCCAATACGATTGCCGGGAAAAAGCAGGATGCGTAGAGCCCACCGGAGAACACGGTTAGGTCCACAATCTGCCCGGGCGGGTCGAGCGCAATGGCTGCGGTGATGATCGCGAAGATCCCCACGTACCACCGTGTGGCTTTGAGCGCCTTGTTGTCGGTCAACGTGCGTTGCCAGATTCCTACGACGTCGCGTTCGCACGTTGACGCCATCACCAGCAACACGCTGTCCAACGACGACATCGCGGCGGCAATCATTGCTACGAGGAGGAACGCGCTGATCGGCGCACTGAAGATGCCGCTGTCCAGCAGCGTCGGCACAACGAGGTCTGTCTCAGTCAGCGTTCCCGGAATCGCGGCGTGCGCGTAGAGCCCAATGGGCAAGAGCATCGCGTAGACGACCAAGAACGTGAGCGTCGAGATCCAGAGCCCCTGCCTGCGCGCCCGTTCATCTCTTAGGGCATAGAACCGTGAGAGTTGACGCGGTTCGACGAGAAACTTCATCGTACCGGCCATGATGATGCCAACCAGCACGGGGAAAGGCATCGCCGTATCCCAACGGAAGAGGTCTGCCGTATCCACCGACGCCCGGAGATCTGTAATCGCACCCAACCCGCCGGCGGCCGATACCGTCCCGCCAAACAGCAACAGCGCCGCAATCACCATAACGACGCCTTGGACCGCATCGGTCCGAACCACCGAGATGAAGCCACCGACCGCGGTATACAGCATTACCACAATGAGAATCATGAGGATCGCCAACGCGTACGGGATGTCGAGAAACACTTCCAACAGGTTCCCGATACCCTTGAAGATGGCCGTCATGTAGAGAAAGCTCGCGAACAACACGATCAACGCCGCCGTGAAGCGGGCTGTAGTGCTGTCAAAACGGAAGCCGATGAAATCGGGTACGGTTACGGAATCGAGCTGTTCTGTGAATGCCCGCAGCCGCGGAGCAACGAACATCCACGCGAGGAGCGAAAAGACGACGGCCGCGGGCGCCAACAACAACCATGACGCCCCGTAACTGTACGCCTGCCCGGAAAATCCGACGAAGCTGTTGGTGCTGGAGTAGGTTGCGAAAAACGACAACCCCAAGACGACGCCACCCATCGACCGGCCCCCAACGTAGTAATCGGATAACCCGTGGGTGCTGCGGTTCCCTGCGATGGCATGGTAGACCAAAAAGCCCGTGTACACGCCAAACATCACCACCACCACCCAATGCTCTGCGATCCAACTCACGCGTCGCCCTCGAATAGTTTCTTCACGTCCCGCTTGATCACTTTCCCCATCACGTTCCGGGGGAGCGCGTCCACGTGAATGATCGACCGCGGGACCTTATAGGGGGCGAGACGTTGCTTGGCCCAGTCGCGAATCTCCTCTTCCGGCAGCGCAGCTTCGCCCACAACCTCGACGGCCGCACACACCCGCTCACCCCACTCCACGTCGTGCAACCCGACAACCGCACACTCGCCAATGGCGGGATGCTCCCGCAAGGCCTCCTCGATTTCGAGTGCCGACACCTTGTAACCTCCCGTCTT
>JBDHLU010000138.1:0-9756 GCA_039656555.1 Gemmatimonadota bacterium
GGGCGAGGGTGGGCAGGGACGCTCGACAGCTATGTGGATTTCTTCTCCGACGTGATGCGATTGCCGAACGACCGAGGTGTTCCCATCGTGCCCTCGGTGAAGTACAACCTCCCGGACGACCCGAGCGACGTGCTGGAAGAGGAATACCGGTTCACCACTTCCCGGTTGCTCGACGCTTGGAATGATTTGGGATGTAGCGGTCCGATGGTGTTGGAGAAGGACTTCAGCCCTACCCTTGCCGGCGACCCGCGTGCCTTGAGCCGTGACCGGATTCTGCGTTGGGTTGAGAACGTGACGGACTGGGTGCACGGAGCCGCGACGGGAGAGATTCTGCTCGGCGTCAAACTCATGAATACGATGTTTGGCGACGATTTCCAGACGGAAATGGTTCGAAGGATTTCGGAATCTGATCCGGCGTTTCTTGTCGTGTTCAACCGGTTGTTCGACCCTGAGGCCGGCGTCGCGTTCGGTGGGTGGGAACTCAGCGACAGGAATTTGCGGGTACTCGATCTCGTCCGTGCCGCGGACGTCCCTACGCCCCCTCTCTCGGCGACGGGAAACATCTGTTCAGGCCGCGTCATGCTCGAATATGCGCTCCGCGGATGCGAGAACGGTCAGGTGCACACCTTCTTCCAGGTTCCGCAAACCGAATATCTGGCGACTGGCGGGTCTCGCATTGCGCGGGCATTACACACGTTGTTGCTCCATCCGAGCGATGGCCTGGTCGTGTGGTTGAAGGATCTCCACGAGTCAGGGAGGATCGAAGACACGAATGGCGAGATCAGGTTCCTGGATGCCGTCGGACTTCGTACCGCATAGAACTTGATCCGGATTCGCAAAGTGCGCCTTCGCGAAATCGTGCTTCCACTCGAGGAGCCCTTTCACATCAGTGGTGGAAGCATGGTCGTTCGCCGATCGTTGATCGTCGAACTCGAAGACGAGCACGGGCGCGTGGGCATTGGTGAGTCGGCGCCGTTCGAGCGGCCTTTCTACTCTGATGAGACCGTCACGACGGCCGGGCAGGTCCTGCGCGAGCTTCTC
The DNA here is from genome assembly GCA_039656555.1 of Gemmatimonadota bacterium. Lineage (GTDB taxonomy): Bacteria > Gemmatimonadota > Gemmatimonadetes > Gemmatimonadales > GWC2-71-9 > CAMYLY01. The sequence goes on from JBDHLU010000138.1 coordinate 1,042, forward strand.
CTCCCCGCGGTCGTAGGTGTGGCGTTGCCCGGTGTGGACGCGATGCACGATGTGCTGGAGCCGATCGCGCCTCGCAGCCCGATGGCCCGCGCCGGGGTCGAAACCGCGTGGTGGGACCTCGTTGCGGTAGACGCGACCTCGTCACTCACGCAGCAGGTCACCGGCCGGTTTGCCGAACTCGGCGTTCCCAATGATGTGGCGCCGGCAATCCGCTGCGGTATCGCCATCGGAATACCGAGCCAACCAGACCCGGAATATCTTGGTGACCGAGTACGCGATGCCGTGAAGGCGGGTTACCACCGGATCAAAGTGAAAGTCGATCGCGAATGGCATGTCGATGCTGTCCGGGCAGTGCAACGCGCCCTTCGGGATGCCAACGCTGACGTCCCGATCACCATTGACGCGAATGGCGCGTTCGATCCGGCGGCAGACCAGTCGATCTTGCGTGCCCTCGACCGGATGGGGCTGCTGTTTGTCGAACAGCCGTTCGCTGCCGACCAAACGGCAGCCTTGATCGAACTGGCGAACACCCTGACGACCCCCGTATGCCTCGATGAAACGCTGGCTGACGAGCCGACAGCCCGTGCGATCGGTCAAGAGTCGGGCAACTGGGTGTGGAACATCAAGGTGCAGCGCGTCGGAGGGCTCGAACCAGCATGCCGAATCGCGGCGATGGGTCACGATGCGGGGATCCCGATGTGGATTGGCACGATGCCCGAATCGGGAATCGGCGCCCAGGCCGCCCTGGCCTTGGCGGCCCACAAGGTTTTCTCGTTGCCGACCGACGTCGAGCCCAGTGATCGCTGGTACGTACCCGGTTCCGATCTCGTTGAACTCACGATGCGCGGGAACGGCACGATGGCGGTCCCCGGCGAGCGTCCCGATGTCGCCATCACTCGCGCACCGTTGGTGTTCGAGTTGGATGCGGGCAGGTAAGCAGAGCGTCGTGCCGGGCCTTTCCTTGGCTCGGGCATCGACTATCTTACTGGCGGCCGTGACCAGAATCTGTTGTCGTTCCCCTCAATTCGTGGCCAAGATTGCGCGGTTTCAGTTCAAACATGTGGTACCCTACGCCTCTCAACGGAGGGGTGCGCCCGCCAAACGGAGCGGTTGATGCCACCGAAGGCTGAGACATGAAGAAGAAAGTAGGCCTGTATACCGGCACGCTGCTCGGCGTGGCGGCGATGTTCGTTTTGGCTGCCATGACCACTGGGTCGGCGCAGGACGTGCAGATCACCGGCCCAACGGTCCCGGTCGATGTCGATACTGCCGGTCTCAAGGGGCCGGTCCAACCGGTGTTATATCGGCACGATGTCCATGTGACCCAATACGAGATGGATTGCCGGTATTGTCACTTCGCGGCGGAAATCAGTTCGAGTCCTGGTCTTCCGACGATGTCGACCTGCATGGGTTGTCACCTCTTGGCGGGGGCCGGGAACCCGGAAGTAGAGAAGATGAAGACGGCGTGGAATGAACGGCGTCCCCTCGAGTGGGTCGAGGTGCATGAACTCGCGAGCTTCGTGCGATTTCCGCATCACCGACATGTGAATTCCGATAAGGGCGTCTTCGAGGGCATGGATGTACCACAGAAGTGCATGGAGTGCCACGGACCGGTGGACGAAATGCCCCAAGTCTACAAGTTCGCAACGCTCAAGATGGGCTGGTGTCTCGATTGCCACCGGGACAGTGAGGTAAGTCAAGATTGCACCGTATGCCACTACTAGAACTGTTCGAAGAGGATCGGTGACGAGGACGAATGACCACGTCTAACGATGGCATGAATCGGCGGCGGTTTCTCGAGGTCCTCGGGGTAACGAGCGGCGGGACAGCCGCGCTTTCAGGATGTTCCACTGATCGCGTCGAGAAGCTCATCCCCTACCTGGTCCCGCCACCGAATCAGGTTCCGGGGATCGCGACATGGTATGCCTCGACGTGCGGTGAATGTCCCTCCGGGTGCGGAGTGCATGTCCGGGTTCGAGAGGGCCGGGCGGTCAAGGTCGAGGGCAATCCAGGCAGTCCGATCAATCAAGGTAAGCTCTGCGCTCGCGGGCAGGCGTCGTTGCAAGGCTTGTACAATCCCGACCGAGTCCGTGCTCCGATGGCCCGCACGACCGATGGGTGGGAAGAGATCACGTGGGACGATGCTCTAGCCCGGGTCGCCAGCCAACTCGCTGCGGTCGATCCGGCGCGAGTGTGGTTCGCGACAGGTCGTCTAACCGGGAGTCTCGACCGGCTGACTAACGAATGGCTGAGGGCCCTTGGCTCGAGTAATCGCGTCGTCTATGAGCCGTTTGCCTACGAGGCTCTCCGGCATGCCAATCGGACGACCTTTGGCGTGGATGCAGTGCCGCAGCACGACTTCAGTGCCGCCAGAGTAGTCGTATCCTTTGGCGCGGATTTCTTGGACACGTGGCTGAGTCCAGTGGAGCATTCTCGGGGGTTTGCCGAGGGCCACGCGTTCCGCGACGGAAGCATGGGCAAGTTCATTCATTTCGAACCGCGCATGAGCATGACCGGCATGAGCGCTGACGAATGGCTCGCACCAACTCCCGGCACCGAGGCGTTGATCGCACTTGCCATGGCTCAGGTCATCGTCGACGACGGTCTGGCCACTGGGCCATCCGACGCTGCCCGAGTGCAGCCCATTCTGGATGCGCACGCGCCCGAGTCCGTGGCGGATCGCTGTGGGATCGATGCGGAAACGATCCGCCGTATCGCAAGGGAGTTTGCGACGGAGCCGAGTATTGCGGTGGCGGGTGGTGTGGGGGCGCAGCACTCACAGGCGCACATCACAGCGCAGGCGGTCAACCTGCTCAACTACGTTGCTGGAAACATCGACAATACGGTGCGTTTCACAGGGCAGCGCGGTGGTTCGACGGGCTACCAGGAACTAGCCGGACTGATCTCGGCAATGCGCGGCGGGCAAGTGGGAGTGCTCTTTACTCACTCGGCGAATCCTGCGTATTCCACGCCGGCTGCCTCGGGTTTCACGGACGCCATTCAGCAGGTCGGCTTCAAGGTCAGTTTCGCTCAGTTCATGGATGAGACTGCTGCCATGGCCGACCTCATTCTTCCGGATCATGACCCACTCGAACAGTGGAACGATTCAGAGCCGCGTCCCGGGCACTACGCATTGACGCAGCCCGCGATGCAGCCGGTTTTCGATACGCGCCAAACAGGTGACGTCCTGCTCCAGATTACCCAGCAGGTAGGAGGGCGTCTTGCGGGTGCCTTCTCGGCGACCACGTATAAGGGATTTGTCCAAGAGTCATGGCGAGCGTTGCAGCTCCAATTCGGGGACCGTGGTGATTTCGACACGTTCTGGACGAATGCGCTGCAGGCTGGAGGGGTGTGGCGTGAAACGCCGACCCGGGTGACGCGCTTGGCCAATTCGGTGGGGACATTCGCCGATGCGCCAGTCTGGGAAGCTCCGGGCGGGGATGCCTTCACATTGATCGCGTACCCCACGGCGGCGTTGTACGACGGACGCGGCGCGAATCGTTCGTGGCTCCAAGAACTTCCCGATCCGGTGTCGAAGATCACGTGGGGTACGTGGGTGGAGATGCATCCCGAGACTGCGGCGGAGCACGACATCCAAAACGGGGACATCCTCGAGATCACAACACCTAGTGGAACGGTGAGCGCGCCCGCCTTTCTCTATCCGGGTATTCGGCACGACACCATTGCGATGCCACTGGGACAGGGGCACACGAGTTTCGGGCGGTACGCAGAAGGCATGGGCGCGAACGTCTTTTCGCTTTTGTCGGGTGAGGTTGCAGCGTTTGGCGGGTTGAGTTTCTACGAATCGGCCACGATGGTGAAGACGCGCGGGCACGAGGTACTAGCGACCAATGCCGGCCGTTCCCGGCAGATGGACCGGGGCATCGCCCAGGCCGTGTTGCTCGGGGAGCTTACCGGCGAGATCGAACCGCATGAGAGCCACGGCGGGCACGCGGCACCGGTGCCCGAGCACATTGAACGCGTCCTCGACGAGTGGCAGGAAGCACAGTACGCGGAAATCGAATCGCAAGGCGAATACGCCGCCGACCATCCGCAGTGGGCGATGGCCATCGATCTGTCGCGTTGCACGGGATGCTCGGCGTGCGTCACAGCATGCCATGCCGAAAACAACATTCCTACCGTCGGTGCCGAACTCATGCGGCACGGGCGCGAGATGTCGTGGATCCGCATCGAGCGCTACTTCGAAGGCGGGGAGCATGGTGAGCCCTTCGAGTCACGAGTGCTTCCTATGACGTGCCAGCATTGCGGGAACGCGCCTTGCGAACCGGTGTGCCCGGTGTATGCGACCTATCACACGCCGGACGGGCTCAACGCCCAAGTGTACAATCGTTGCGTCGGGACTCGCTATTGCTCCAATAACTGTCCCTACAAGGTCCGCTACTTCAACTGGTTTGATTTTACGCAGGAAGGCGAACGCTTCCACGCGTTCCCCGAACCGCTGAACTGGCAGCTCAACCCGGATGTCACTGTACGCACGAAGGGTGTGATGGAGAAGTGCACGTTCTGCGTGCAACGGATCCGGGCCAAGCAGAACGAAGCTGTGCTCGACGACCGAGACCTCGAAGACGGCGAAGTTGTGACAGCGTGTCAACAGACCTGCCCGTCTGACGCCATCGTGTTTGGCGACATCACCGATCCTAACTCTCGAGTCAGTCGGCTCTCACGAGACCAGCGAGGTTATCACGTTTTGGAAGGATTGAACACCCGACCAGCTATTACGTACCTGAAAAAGGTGCGGAACGTGGCGGAGGCCTAGACCATGGCAACAACGGCTCCTCCGGAACAATCGACCCGACCGACGTATGCCGACGTTACCCGAGACGTCTTCGCGACACTCGGGAACCCGTCCAAGACGTACTATATCCTCTTCGGGTTCATCCTCAGTGTGCTGGCTCTTGGCCTCATCGCGCTGCTGTATCAGATCCGGTACGGGTTGGGCGTCGCGGGGTACACGCCCCCGGTCATGTGGGGTGCCTACATCACGACGTTCGTGTTCTGGGTCGGTATTGCCCACTCCGGCACCCTGATCTCAGCGATTCTGTTTCTCTTCCGGTCGGCATGGCGCACCGCGGTCTACCGCACAGCAGAAGCGATGACGGTCTTCGCAGTGCTCACGGCCGGACTGTTCCCGCTCATCCACGTCGGGCGGATTTGGTACGCCTATTGGTTGTTCCCATATCCGAACCAGCGGATGCTCTGGGTCAACTTCAAATCGCCGTTGGTCTTCGACGTGTTCGCAGTTTCGACATACCTGACAGTGAGCACACTGTTCTTGATCGTTGGCCTGATTCCGGACATTGCGGCGATTCGAGAGAAAGCCACGGGATGGCGTAAGAAACTCTATACGGTAACCGCACTTGGCTGGCGCGGGACCGACCAACAGTGGCGCCACTACACGAAGGCTTATCTGTACATGGCGGCGCTTGCCACGCCACTGGTGCTTTCGGTGCACTCCGTTGTGTCGTGGGACTTCGCCGTCTCGATCGTGCCGGGTTGGCATGCCACGATATTCGCTCCGTATTTCGTTGCGGGCGCTATCTATTCGGGGGTCGCGATGGTGATCACCCTCATGGTGCCGCTCCGGAAGGCGTTCAAGATGGAGCGCTACATCACAGTCGATCACTTCGAAAACCTCTCGAAACTGCTCCTGCTGACCGGCATGATCGTCGCTTACGCCTATGTGATCGAATACTTCATGGCCTGGTATAGTGGCAATCCGTTCGAGCAGGAGTCGTTTTGGAATCGGGCGTTTGGCGACTACTGGTGGGCCACCTGGACAATGATCATCTGTAACGGGTTTTTACCACTTTTCCTCTTTTTCAAGAAGATCCGCCGGAGCATCCCGGCGCTGTTCGTTCTCTCGCTGTTCGTGAACCTCGGCATGTGGTTCGAGCGCTTCGTGATCATCGTCGTATCGTTGTCGTTCGAGTACGAACCGTACGCGATGGGGCACTACACTCCGTCCTGGGTCGAGTTCTCGATCTTGGCGGGTAGTTTTGCGTGGTTCTTCATGTGGTTCCTGTTGTTCGCAAAAAACTTCCCGATGGTGTCAATCGCCGAGGTGAAAGAGATTATTCCATTGCCGCGTAAGCAGGAGGCGCACCGATGAGTGGGCATCCTGGAGGGATTCTCGCGGCGTTCAAGCACATCGATGCCGCAACCAAGGCGATCCATGACTTGAAGGACATGGGCTATCGGGATTTCACGGTTTATTCGCCGACGCCGCTCGTAGAATTGGAAGAGGCGATCGATGACAAGGTGAGTCCGGTGCGTCGCTGGACGTTGATCGGTGCTCTCACTGGTGTCGCGTCCGGGTTTGCCATGACACTCTGGATGTCAGCCGATTGGCCGCTTGCCGTTGGCGGAAAGCCGATCGGATCCACGATCCCGTACGTCGTGTTCGCTTTCGAATTGATGGTCTTGTTCGGCGCGGTGGCGACCTTGACCGGCCTCGCGTTCCACAGTTGGCGAAGCGCGAAACCAGCGGCCTTTGACGGCCGCTTCACCGACGACATGATCGGCATCTTCGTACCATGTGCGGAGGACCGTCGCGACGCCGTGAAAGGTCTCATGGAAACGACAGGGGCTGAGGAGGTGCGAGTTGAGGCGTAAACCGGGGCTCGTACTTCTCGCTGTGCTGCTCGCGGGGTGTAACGAAACAACACGCCGGTTTCCCGGACCTGACGACATCGTTGCTCTCGTGCCGTGGTTTTCCAACATGCGGGAACATGTCGCGATTCAGCCCTACAAGATGCCGTTACAGCCGGTCGATGGCACGGTGCCGGTGCACGGTGTGGACATCGTGCCGCCGCCGATTCAGAGCAACCGAGCTCGACTCGACGCCATGGAGAACCCCACGCAGCGTACGGCAACATCGATCGAGCGTGGCGAAGACCGGTATACGATCTATTGCGAACTGTGTCATGGATTTGAGGGGCGCGGAGATGGACCGGTTGCCCCCGCGATTGCCAATACGGTGAGGAACCTGCTCGATGATGCTCAGCTCGACCGCTCCGACGGTTGGATGTTTTCGGTGATTACCAATGGCTTTGGTGCGTTGATGCCGGAGTATGGGAGCAAGATTGCCGTTGAGGATCGTTGGCACATCGTGAACTACGTACGAGTGTTGCAGGGGGTGGGACAGTGAGCGAACGCAACCACGACGACATCTTTCAGCGCGGTACCAACGCGCCCGCAAGTGGCCTAGTCATGTTGGGCGGGCTGCTCGCGGCGGTTGGCTTGGGGCTTTTCGCCTTCCTCCTGATGGGCGACGACCCAGGCCGAGCCTGGCGCATGTTCTTGATCAACTTCCTGTTCTTCACCGGCATCGCCATGGGCGGCATCCTGTTCGTTGCCATCCAGAAAGTGACCAATGCGCGGTGGGCCGGCCCTATCGTGCGGTTTGCGGAGGCGGGTGTTGCGTTCCTACCGATCTCCCTGCTGTGCTTCTTGGTGTTGTTCCTCGGACGCGATCACTTGTTCCCCTGGATCGAACACCCGGTTCCGGCACGAGGGCAGTGGCTCACGACCTCCTGGGTGTTTTGGAGGGACTTGGTGGCGCTACTCGTTTTGTTCAGTGCCTCCTTCGTGTTCGTCCGCACCAACCTCAAACCCGATCTCCATCGGTTGAAGGACCAGGTGAGTGGGTGGCGTCGCGACATGTACGATCGCGTGTTGGGGGGATACACCGGGTCAGCGGAGGATGAAGCCGCCGTGGACCTCCGGTTGAGTCGCCTTGCACCGGTCTTGATCGCTCTCTACGGCTACATGCTAACGGTCATCGCGTTCGATCTCGTGATGTCGCTTGCCCCATATTGGCTCAGCAATCTCTTTGGCGCGTTTTTCTTCATTGGCGCGTTCCTGACTGGGCTCACGACGCTCGGACTGTTGATGGTCTATTGGCGGGGCAAACTGGGGATGGAAAATCTCATCGGCCGCCAGCAATTCCACGATCTCGGGAAGCTGATCTTCGGTTTCTCCGTGTTCTGGGCGTACCTGGTGTATTCCCAGCTGTTGGTGATTTGGTTCGGGAACCTGCGTGAGGAGACGTCGTGGGTGTTTTTCCGCCTGTCCGGAGAATGGTTGCCGATTTCGATCCTGGTCGGTGCGATGGTCTTCCTCATCCCGTTCTGGGGTCTGATCTCGGTCAAGGCGAAAATCACGCCGTTCACGTTCAGCTTGTTCCTTTCGATTAGTCTCTTCGGCGTGTGGATCGAGCGATATCTCCTCGTTCAGCCATCGCTCGTCGAGACTCCGGTATTCGGCCTGGCCGAAGTTGGGATTAGCATCGGATTCCTCGGGCTATTCCTCCTTGCGCACGGACTGTTTGCCCGGACGTTCCCGATGGTCAGTCCGCGATGGGTGGCCCGCACGATGGAGATGGGCCATCACTGATAACGCTGATGCCCTGGAAGAGTCTCGTCATTTTCGCGAGAAGATGAACGACGCGATTCTCGCGGCCGGAAACCTCAATATCAACCGGTTCTTTGCTCTCGACACGCGCACGTACGAGCCGGGGGTGCTGGACGCCGCGACGGCATCAGCTATCATCTGGTGCGGTGTCGCGAAGAGGGGGCGACTAACGATGAACTCTTCGAAGCGTTCTCAGTTGCGCTCGTGGTAGGCGGGTCGATCGTGATCCCACACTTGCGGCGGGCCGTCGCGACGTTAGAGGAGTTGTCGAACTAGCGGACC
>JBDHLU010000139.1:0-9548 GCA_039656555.1 Gemmatimonadota bacterium
GATGTTGGGCATCGGGGGACTAAGATGGGATAGAAGGGATAGAAGGGACAGAGGGGAACAGGACCTGTCCCATCAGTCCCATCTGCTCCCCCCTGTCCCTCCTAGTTCCCCACCCTCTCCTTCAATTCCTCGAACCAGTTGACCACTAGAACGATATCGCCGGTCCCGGCTTCCGATGTGAGAGCCATGAAGAACTGCTGATCGTCGAGACTGACGTCGTACGCGCGATTGAAGTTGGCACTCAAGTACTCCGAGGCGTCGAACAAGACCGTCTCCCCTCCCACACTGAACGTCGAGTCGCCTGGCTGCACGTCGTACACGGCCATCTCACCACGCGTGTTGCGCAGAAACAGCTCCCTCCCACTCCGCGCCCATCGAGGCTCCGTGCCGCCGCCCACGCTGACCTGCACGCGGAACCGATCGGCGTCAGGGAAGGGATGCACGTACACCTCTTCACGGCCTGATTCGTTCGAGACGTACGCGATCCATCGTCCGTCGGGGGAGAGCGCAAGCCCATACTCGTCAGCACGTGACGCCACCACGGTACGTGGAACCGAATCGATTCCCGGACGAAACGCGATGATGTCGCGCGTACCGATACCCGTCCCTCCCCTGCGGAGGATGAGCCAAATGCCGTCACCAGACCATTCGACCTCCCATATGGGGGCATCTACGATGAGCTCCTGGGGTCGCCCGGCGCCGTCTGCCCGTGTCGTGAACACGCGGGTATCCCGTACATAAGTGACGGAACGTCCATCCGGCGTCCACACCGCTCTCTCGTTTCCATCGTCGGCAAAAGTAACGGGCCGTTGGGGACCGGTGTCGAGTTCTTTCACCCAGATGTGGCCGCCGTCGGTGTCTTCCGAGCCGAGGGCGAGCCGAGAGCCGTCCGGTGACAGCGTGAGGCTTTGGAAGTTGCCTCGCCACGTTGAATCGATGAGCTCCGCCACCCCGTTCCGATCCACGCGCACGATCTGATGTTCTCCGCCCGCACCGGTCTGGTAGATGAGGTGCCCATTCTGGGACACGTCGAATTGACCGACACCGGCGCCACTCATGGTCCGAATCCCGGATTCCAACGCGACGGGTTCACCGGTGAATTCGAGCCGATCCTGATCGAACGGGCGCGCGAACAACGAGCCGTCAAACGTGACGTACAGCAGGTGCCCCGTGGACAAATACCGGGCGTACACCGCGTCGGCAACCAGTTCCCGCATCTCGCCCGTCTCCAGCGAGAGCGTCGCAAGCGACGCGTTGCCGAGTGAACTGCGCCACACCTGGAAAACCAAGGCTTTCTGATTGGGAAGCAGTTCAGGCCAATCGTATTCCAGGCCCGAGATCGCACTATCCGGCGCGAGGACGATCTCGACCGGACCACCGGTCGCGAGCACTCGGGTCAGATGACCTGCGGCGCTCGAGAAGTACAACCAACCGTCCGACCCCCAGAACCCGCCCCACGGATTGGCCGTGCCCGCGACGACCGTGCGGACCGGCCCGCCATCGACGGGAACGATCTTCAAGTCTCCCGGCTCTCCGGTGACGAACCCGACCGATGCGCCATCGGGCGAGAAGAAGACGGCGCGCGGCACGTCCGTACCGGGAATTGGCCGGGCTTCGAGCTGATCGAGGCGTCGCACCCATAGTTGCCGTGCGACCGTCTCGTTGCCCGGCCCCACATAGACGATGCGCGATCCATCGGGGGAGATGGCGAACCGGCGAGTGGCAGCGCGAACAATGTGCTCTCCTTCGGCAAACGTGACCGCAACGCGCACGACAGCTTTGGGTTCGTGTCGCGGCCATGCCCACACGGACGCCGCAAGCAGCACTCCAACAAGTCCCGTGAGTGACACCGCCCATCGCAACCGCCGATCCGCGCCGCCATCGACCGAAGCGGACCGCTGCGACAGCACCGTCGTCGTGAACGCCGGGTTCGCAAGCGCGTCGCCAAATGCCTTCGCAGAATCGAACCGATCCGCCGGCAACTTCTCGAGCGATTTCGCGACCGCTGCCGCGACATTCGGTGGCACCGACTTGCGCAGCGCAGTCACCGGCTGTGCCTCTTCCGTCACGATCTTCATGATGATCTGTTGCGCTGACGCGCCCACATGCGGCGGGTTGCCCGTCAGCATTTCGTAGAGCACGCTGCCCAACGAATAGATGTCGGACCGCGCACTTAAATCTTTCTCCGCGGTCGCCTGCTCGGGCGACATGTAGTGCGGCGTGCCGAGACTCATCCCCGTTTCGGTCATGCGTCCACCACCGGCGGCGCTCACGGCCAGCGCGATACCGAAGTCGGCCACCATCGGGCGACCGTTCTGGAGGAGAATATTCTCCGGCTTGATGTCGCGGTGAATCACGCCCTGCTCATGCGCGTGGTGCAATGCGTCCGCCACTTCAGCAGCGATCTTCACAGCCTCTTCGATGGGAAGCTGCGTTTCACGATCCAGCTTGTCGCGCAGTGTCTCGCCCTCGACGTACGGCATGACGTAATAGAGGAAAGGCGTTCCGCCATCCGTCTCGCCCGCGGTCCCACTATCGAACAGCGGAAGAATGTGCGGATGCTGGAGGTTGGCGGTCGTGGTGATCTCCTGCACGAAGCGCTCGGCGCCGAGCACGGCCGCCAGGTCGGGCTTCAAGACTTTGAGCGCGACCTTGCGCTTATGCTTGAGGTCCTCAGCGAGATACACGGTGGCCATGCCACCTTCGCCGAGGAGGGATTCGATCTTGTAGCGGCCAGCAAGGGCCGCGGAAAGGCGGGAGGTGATGCTTGTCATATGAACTGATGAATGTCCATTCCAGAATATCCAATATCGAAGACACGGCGAGCCGTGTGTCGGGCCCAAAGATGCGTTTCCCATCGAGGTTTCGCCATCCACGCCCCACCTGCGCGAATTCGGTCCGAGCCGCAAAATCTCGATGATTGCCTTCCCCCGCCCCACCGCTACCCTTGCGCACAGGCACAACCCACGACGGTTGCGGACTCATGGCGTACGTCTTACACTGTCTTACATGCGTATGACAATCACGATCAGAACGGACGAATCGCTGCGCGAGGCCCTCAACAAGCGCGCAACGGCACAGGGGAAAACGCTCTCGGAAGTTGCACGGGAGATTTTGTCGGACGCGCTCGAATCGCGCCCACTGCGAACGCGCGCTGGACATCTCAAGGGCAGGTTGGATCTTGCGCGAACCCCCACTGCCCCCTGGCGAGAGACCCTTCGCAATCAGAACTGGCGGTCGTGAAGACCTGGCTTCTCGATACGGGACCACTGGTCGCGTATCTGGATGGGAGCGATTCGGCACACTCAGCGGTGACCGCCAAGATGGACACCTTCAACGGCCGCCTTGCTACGACAGGCGCCGTCATCACCGAGACCATGCATTTCGTTTCGGCCACCACGGATGGCGCGCAAGTCCTCGCCGATTTCGTGCACGCAACCGCAATGGAAGTCTACGACATCTGTCAGCCCCCAGAGATCACCGAGGCCGCGAAGCTGATGCGAAAATATCAAGACACGCCGATGGACTTTGCCGACGCGACCCTCGTTCTACTCGGCGAGGCGCTTTCAGTCGGCGAGATACTCACGTTGGATCGTAGAGGGTTTGCGGCGTATCGGACACGACGCCGCGGTCATTTTCGCCTGGTGCTCGACCTCGAGTAGCAGTACAGCTGCTATCGCCCCAACATCGCCTCCAACACGTCGAGCCAGTGGTACACCATCGTCAGCGTTGACGTCGATTCGCGAGTTTGGATCATCATGAAGCGTTGGTCGTCGAGGGCAACATCATATTCGCGCTCGCCTGGATTCGATTGAAAGCTGGATGCATCGAACAACGACACCACTTCCCCAAGGCGAATCACATCCCCAATGACGTCGACGCGACGCGACATGAGGTCCCCTCCAGGCGTGCGGTAAAACAATTCCCGCCCACTATGCGCCCATGCCGGTTCAGACCCGCCGTCGACCGTCACGCGCCACACGTCGTCCCCTCCGTCAGGAAAGCGCGTCACCCACACGTTCCTGGTTTCCGTCTGGTTAGACAATGCATAGGCGATCCACCGGCCGTCCGGCGACACGGTGGGAGTCGATGCACGGCCATCGACGTCAACCACGACGCGCTCCGTCGAGTCACGGTCAGGATGCCAGGCAACGATATCTACCTCTCCGCCCGGTTGCTCGCGGCTGTAGACGAGCCGTCCGTCAGGCGCCCATGTCATCGACGAGATTCCATCGAGCGGAAGAGAAAGCTGTTCCGCCTGTCCGCTCCCGTCGACATTTCGCGCCGATATCATCGCCGGATATGACGCGAAGGAGACGAAGGCGACCTTGCGGCTATCCGGGCTCCATGCGGGCGATGCAAACGGGCCTCGTCCAATCGTAAGCTGCGACGGCAACCCACCGCTCAGGTCCTTGGTCCACAGTGCTGAGCCGCCGGCGGTCACCACGACAATGGCAAGCTTCTTACCGTCAGGTGAGAGCGTCGGCGTTTGGAACGGCCCGCCCCACTCCGGATCCACCAGCTCGATCTTGCCGTCCCGATCGACCCAGACCACGCGGTCCGTTTCCTGTTCACCGCTGGGCGCATACATCAAGTGCCCGGTCCGTGAGACGCCGAACATCGCTGCGCCAGCCCAATTGTCGATGCGCACACCTCGCTCCACCACGGTGCCTGGTGCCGTAAAGGTCATCGCCTTTTCGTCAAAGGGGGCTACCAACAAGTCGCCGTTACTGGTCACGTACGCCACGTCGCCATTCGGCAGAAATCGCCCATTGACTGCTTGCACCAGTGAACGGACTTGCCCGGTTTCCAGCGACAAAACTCCAATCTCCGTCTCCGTCACAGACCGGATCCAGAGTTGTATCAATACGTGGACGCCATTGGGATGGGCATCGGGGTATTCATGGAATGACTCACTGCGACTCGTATCCGGGATCGACACGACCTCGACGGCGCCCCCTCCCGCCGGAACCCGCGCCAATCGACCATTCATGGTCACGTAGAGCCAATTGTCCGCACTCCAATCACCACCCCACACCATGACGGAATCCGTGATGAGGGTCTGCACGGCCCCGCCCGTCGCCGACACCACGCGTAATCGGGGCGCAGCAACGAACGCCACGTGCTCACCGTCCGGCGAAAAGAAGGGCGCGACTCCGCCCTCGGTGCCGGGCAGCGGTCGACTCGTAGGGGAATCCAAATCGCGTATCCACAGCTGCTGCGAAACCCCTTCCGACAGCCCCCTACCGGGGTAGACGACGCTCATCCCGTCGGGCGACAGCGCGAATTGCCGGTTCTGGGGCGAAAACACCCCTTCCCCCTCACCGAAGACGACGCCGACGCGCAGCACGTCCCGAGGTAGGGGCCGGACCCATCCCCACACCGCCACGATCGTGGCAAGTGTCGCGACGACAGCCAACATGATGAATCGACTGCCCGCCGGACTGGCGGATCCGAGCGGAGCCGTCGACGACGCGGTACCTGCGGAGAACGCAAACGTGGTATCGGTCAGTGCAGTCGCGAAGGCACTGGCGCTGGCGAACCGGTCGGCTGGCAACTTTTCCAACGACTTCGCGACAGCAGCCGCTACGTTCGGTGGCACCGACTTCCGAAAATTCGAAACGGGCGCAGCCTCTTCCGTCACGATCTTCATGATGATTTGCTGCGCCGACGCTCCGACGTGCGGCGGGTTGCCCGTCAACATTTCGTACAGCACGCTGCCCAGCGAGTAGATGTCGGACCGCGCACTCAAATCCTTCTCGGCGGTCGCTTGCTCGGGCGACATGTAGTGTGGCGTGCCGAGACTCAAGCCGGTTTCCGTCATGCGACCGCCCGCCGCCGCGCTCACGGCCAGCGCGATCCCAAAGTCCGCCACCATCGGGCGACCGTTCTGGAGGAGAATATTCTCCGGCTTGATGTCGCGGTGAATCACGCCCTGTTTGTGCGCGTGGTGCAATGCGTCAGCCACCTCAGCGGTAATCTTGACCGCCTCGTCGATGGGCAGCTGCGTTTCGCGATCCAACTTGTCCCGCAGCGTCTCACCCTCGACGTACGGCATGACATAATAAAGGAAAGGCGTTCCACCATCCGTCTCGCCCGCCGTCCCGCTGTCGAACAGCGGCAGAATGTGCGGATGCTGCAAATTCGCGGTGGTCGTGATTTCCTGCACGAAGCGCTCGGCACCGAGCACCGCAGCGAGGTCCGGCTTCAAGACCTTGAGCGCGACCTTGCGTTTGTGCTTCAAGTCCTCGGCAAGATAGACAGTGGCCATGCCACCTTCGCCGAGGCGGGATTCGATTTTGTAGCGGCCGGCAAGGGCGGTGGAGAGCCGGGAGGTAATTTCGGGCATTTAAAGGCGATCTAAGATTACAGAATGCAGAATACAGAATTTGGATTGCCCCACCCCACCCACAAATCTCAGATCTGTAATCTGTAATCGAAAATCGCGAATCATCTGTTCCCCACCTTCTCCCGCAATTCCTCCAAAACGTTCTCGACCACGGTCACCGCAGACGTTAGTTGGCCAGGCGCCCCGCCATAGGTAAGAAAGCGTTGATCGTCAGGGGCAACATCGTACTGGGTCAGCAGCGTCGTGTTTTGCAACCACGGGTCGAACGTAAACAACGCCGTGCGATCGACGACCACAAAGGTGGGATCCGTCCGCACTGACGCGGCCACCAACTGGCGCTCCGGATTCTTGTAGAAGAGCTCATTGCCGCTATGCGCCCACATCGGCTCGACTCCGCCACCGATGGAAACCTGGCGTTTCAGATCTGCGACGTTGGGAAAGGAGCTAACGTAGACTTCGGTCGCGCCCGATTCATCCGAGACGTATGCCAACCAGCGGCCGTCGGGGGAAAGTACGGGGGACGTTTCGTTATACGTACTTGTGAGCAACGGAGTGGGGGCATCAGTGGAGCCGATCTGCACGGCGTACACATCCGAAGGCGCGTCTGTCGCGACCAGCAACCACCGCCCGTCGTCGGACCAGCGCCCATGGTTGATGTCATGGTCGAACGCGACGACGAGTTTGGCGGTACCCGATCCATCGATGGCCTGCGAGTAGAGATCGTACGACAGGTCTTCCTCAGACCGATAGATGATGGCCCTGCTATCGGGACTCCACGTTGGGCGCAGGCTGGTCCCGTTGAACGAGAGTCGCGTCAACGGTCCCCCGTTCAATTCCTTGACCCAAATGTCCGCTCCAGTATCGAGATACGCCGCGAGTGTGACCCATTTCCCGTCCGGCGACAACACCGGACCGCCCAGACCAAAGTTCGCCGAGATCACCGGGTGGTCGAGATCGATCAACTCGGTGCGTCCCTCACGATCAATCCACGTCAGTTCGACCTCTCCCCGGTCGCCCGGACCCAGCGCCTGATACACCAGACGGCCGTTGGCGCCCAACGCAACATCGGGCCCAGCACGGGCGACGACCGCCGAACCCAGCGGCTGGGGCGTGCCCGTGAGTTCCATGAGGTCCTCGTCGAACGGCGCCACCATCATCGTTCCATCGTACTGTACGAACACGAGGTGGCCGTCGATGTAGCGACCGATGAGACCGCGAACCAATGCCCGATGCGCACCCGTCTCCAGATCTGCGACCGCGACTTCGTCGTTCTGGCTGCGCTGACCGTTGATCCGTACTGCCGTGAACAACGCCCCGCGTCCATTCGGCAGGATGTCTGGCCATGCATGGAGCAATTCTCCCAGTGCCGTGTCTACCGTCGTCACAGGCTCGGGCGCACCTCCCTCAATCGGTAGGCGCACGAGGCCCAGCCCATGCGCTTGCATACTGACATATAGGTACCCGTCCGATCCCCACGATCCGGACACGCGCCACATCCCTGAATCGACGACCGTGCGCGGCGGTTCGCCTCGCAGCGACACGATTTTGAGCGCTCGATTGCCCGTCACGAAGGCCACTTGCTGTCCGTCTGGAGAAAAGAACGGCTGCCACGCGTCTTCCGTCCCGACTAGGGGCTCGCCGATCAGCTGGTCTCGTGTGCGGGACCAGAGTTGGAACGCTCCGCTGCTCCCACTGAGGTAGACCAGCCGCGACCCGTCAGGCGAAACCGCCAACGAGACCCCGTACGCCTCGGCGAACTCTTCACCGGCAGGGAATGCCATCGTATACCGGATCACGGGCGCCGTGACTTGCGGTGGTGGGCGCAGCCAACCCCAGAACGCCGCAACGAGCGAGAGTGCTGCGACGAACGCAAGCGGGACCGCCAGTCGAAGTTTCCATCCACCGGCCTCCACACCCGACGCCTGCGTCGGCGAGGTCGTCCATGTTGCAAAACCTGGGCTCGTGAGCGCCTCCGCGAAGGCCTTCGCGCTATCGAACCGATCCGCCGGCAACTTCTCCAGTGACTTCGCGACCGCTGCCGCGACGTTCGGCGGAACTGATTTTCGAATGGCGGTGACCGGCTGCGCTTCTTCGGTGACGATCTTCATGATGATCTGCTGCGCGGACGCGCCCACATGTGGCGGGCTACCCGTCAGCATCTCGTACAGCACGCTCCCGACCGAGTACACATCCGACCGCGCCGTAAGATCCTTCTCCGCCGTCGCCTGCTCGGGCGACATGTAGTGCGGCGTGCCGAGACTCAATCCGGTCTCCGTCATGCGACCGCCCGCTGCGGCACTCACGGCGAGCGCGATCCCGAAATCGGCCACCATCGGGCGACCGTTTTGCAGGAGGATGTTCTCGGGTTTGATGTCGCGGTGGATCACGCCTTGCTCGTGCGCATGTTGCAAAGCGTCCAGCACCTCACCAGCCGTTTTCACCGACTCTTCGACCGACAGCTGCGTCTCACGGTCCAATTTGTCCCGCAGCGTCTCGCCCTCGACGTACGGCATGACATAATAAAGGAAAGGCGTACCGCCATCCGTCTCACCCGCGGTTCCGCTATCGAAGAGCGGCAGAATGTGCGGATGCTGCAAATTCGCGGTGGTCGTGATTTCCTGCACGAAGCGCTCGGCACCAAGCACGGCCGCCAGGTCCGGCTTCAAGACTTTGAGCGCAACCTTCCGTTTGTGTTTCAAGTCCTCGGCGAGATAGACCGTGGCCATACCGCCTTCGCCGAGGCGGGATTCGATCTTGTAGCGGCCGGCAAGGGCGGTGGAGAGTTTGGCGGTGATCTCGGGCATCAGCTGCCGCCCTTTTCTTTGAGCTCCTCAAACCAATTCTCCACCAGGATCAACTCTCCAGGATCCGCATCCGCCGCCAGTTGTCGGATCATGAGAAAACGGCCGTCGGGTGTGACGTCATAGAACTGATGAAACGGAGAGCTCAGGTGGGCACCAATCGAAAACAGTGAGTGTGGCGCATCGTTGCGAAATGTTGGACCCGGCACGACCTCGGTCACCATCAACATGCCGCCGCTCTTGAAGAAGAGTTCACCGCCGTCGCGGGACCAGACCGGCTCCGTGCTCGCCGACCAGCATCTCGTACGTCATAGAGCCGAGCGAGTAGATGTCGCTGCGGGCATCGAGCTCGCGGTCACCCGTTGCCTGTTCGGGCGACATGTAATGCGGCGTTCCCA
>JBDHLU010000140.1:0-9467 GCA_039656555.1 Gemmatimonadota bacterium
CCTGGGCTGAATCTCGCGGGCCCGATGGCACGCCCGCCTCACGTTGCGCCTCCGCCTGTTTCTTCGCGCGGGCCTTTTCGACGAGCCGCGCTTGCATTTGCAACACGCGCTCCAACGTCGCCCGATCCATGAAACCGAGTTCTTGGAAGATGTCGCCGAGGGCCTTATCGGGAGCGACTCGCGCCTGATGGCGAGTCGCCTGGGCGAGCTGCTCCATCGTCAGGACCTTGGCAGCAACGGCAACACGGCCCAACAGTGGTGGGGACGAACTCATACCGCGGTTCCTATGGAAGCGGGAAGATTAGTCCGGCGTTCCCAAGTTGGCGGCGTACACCTGATATGCAGGGCCGGCGGGCCGCTGCGGGTGGCATAGGACAGGTCGGGAACCACGCCTGGATATGGAATAAGATCAATATACTCGTGGATGGGGGCCGCGCGAATCCGGCCGATGTCCCTCAGTCACACCAGAACTGCGGCGTACATCAGGCTGCCCGCTTGTCCACACACACTCTCTGGCCCTCGAAGACACCGAGTTCTCCATATAGAGGGCGCGAGCGTCACCCTTCCGGCATCGGTGCCGTACATTCACGACATCGATGTCGTACTTTGCCGGGAGAAACGCACCCACAAACACCCCCCTGTCTACCGAGAGTCGGCCGCCTCCGGGCGGGGGCGCAGAAGTGGTCACCCGAGGTTCAACTGTGTTGACTGTCCACGTAGCCATCCCGGTTCAGGACGAGGTCGAGCGCCTTCCCAGCTGCATCGACGCGCTTCGGCAACAAGACGGGGTGCGATTCGTCACGTGGCTATGCGTGAACCAACCGGAGGCCTGGCAACACGACCCCGATCGACGCGCCGTTTGCGAGGGGAACCAAGCCTGTCTCCAACTGCTCTCCGACGTCACGGACCTGGATCTCCGCATCATCGACCGCGCCTCGCCGGCCCGCGGCTGGCCGCCGAGGCGAGGCGGAGTCGGCCACGCCCGGAAGGAATTGATGGATGCGATCTGTGCTGCAGCCGCCCCCCAAGATCTCATTGTCAGCCTGGACGCCGACACCCTGGCGCCCCAGGGCTACCTGCAGTCGCTCGTCGCCGCGTTCGCCCGGCATCCGGCAGCCTGCGGCATCGCCGCACGGTACTTCCATCCACTCACGGAGGACGAAGCCGTCACGCGCGCGATGCTGGGGTACGAGATCTACATGCGCTTTTACGCGCTCAACCTGTGGCGAATTGAGTCTCCCTACTCGTTCACCGCACTCGGCTCTGCGATCGCTCTGCCGGTGTACGTTTACCGGAAGGTGGGGGGCCTGACGCCACGAACCAGCGGCGAGGACTTCTACTTCCTGCAGAAACTGACCAAGTACGGCCGAGTGCTTCACTGGTCCGACCCTCCAGTCGCTCCAGCGACCCGCAAGTCCTGGCGCGTTCCCGTCGGTACCGGTCAAGCCATCGTCGCGGCCTGCGCGGGCGAATACTCCGACCGCTACCCGCTCTATCCTCCGGAACTCTTCGACCGGGTCCGCCGCACCACCGAGGCCTTCCCCGATCTGTTCGCCGCGCCTGCCGAGACGCCGCTGGACGGATTCCTGCGGGAGAAGACCAACACCGACGACCCCTGGCAATCCTTGCGCGAGAACCACAAGACGTTGGATCGATTCGTCCGCGCCTGTCACGAGCGGCTCGACGGGCTCCGCATCTTGCAGTACCTGAAAGCCGAGTATCGTCAGGCGCCGAGCGACGACCGGACAACGTTGATCGATTGGCTGGACCGGTACGGGAGCGGCCTTCCCGGAACCGAGACCGAGGCATCACACTCGCGGTCGGTGCTCCACGAGCGGACGCTGGCCGACCTGAGCACTCCGGAACTCGACGGGATACGCCGGATGCTCTTTCGCATGGAAGACCGTTATCGTCGAGAGGACGACCTCGATGGTTGAGTCACCGATTATGGCTGAGTCACCGATCCCGCTGGTTTGCATCCTGGGGCCCACCGCTGCCGGAAAGACTCGTCTGGCGGCCCACGTGGCGGCGGCGGCGAACGGAGAGGTCGTCAGCGCCGACTCCCGTCAGATTTACCGACACATGAACATCGGGACCGGGAAGGACCTGGAGGACTACACTGTCCACGGCCTTACAGTCCGTAGCCATCTCATCGACATAGTCGACCCCGGGTACGAATACAACCTCTACGAGTTCAAACGAGACTGCATCGCCGCCATTCGAGAGATCCATTCGCGAGGCCGCCTTCCGGTTCTGTGCGGCGGCACCGGGCTCTACCTGAGCGCGGTTTTGCAGAACTACCAGCTTCTGTCTGTTCCGCCGGACCCCACGCGGCGAGCCGAGTTGGAGACAATACCGACGGAGCAGTTGATCGCCGAGCTTCGATCGTACGGTCCGCTCCACAATACGAGCGACGTCCAGGAACGTAAGCGACTGATTCGCGCCATCGAGATCGCGGAGGCCGATCCTTCCGCCCGCGTGCCGTCGATCGCACTCGACTCGCGCGTCTTCGGGCTTCGCTGGGAGCGCCGCGACTTGCGAGAGCGCATCACGCAACGATTGGCGTATCGACTCGACCACGGGCTGCTCGAAGAAGTCCGCGCCTTGCTGGATCGCGGGCTGACCCATGACCAGCTCATCTTCTATGGACTGGAATACCGCTACGTCACTGAACACTTGCGCGGCGACATCTCGCGCGAGCAGATGTTCGCTGCGCTAGGCGCCGCCATCCACCAGTTCGCCAAGCGGCAAGACACGTGGTTTCGGCGCATGGAGCGTAAGGGCGTCGAGATCCGCTGGCTGGACGGCCGGGACTCTCCAGAGGCCAACGCGGAGAAGGCGCTCGGGCTCGCCTTCTAGCTTGTTGCGGAATGACGACGTACACCAACATTGTTCGATGACAGTAAGGCGATTCAAACGAAAGTGACGATATGAAAATCGCGGTCACCCTTTTTCTGCTGTCGGGTTTCACGATGCTGTTGCTGGATTGCACTCATTCCGTGACCCCAATTGCACCGACAAAACAGCCCGATGACGCCAAACTGGTATTTCCGAGTTTGGAGATCGATCAGACGAATCGCGGCACCATCAACATCAATGGCTACGACCGACATTTTTCCGTTACGTTCCCCACCTCATATAACCGTGAGGAAGCGTATCCGGTTGTTCTGTTTTTTCATGGCTGTATGTGTCGTCCCAATATCACCGACGAAACCATTTTGAGCTATTTGGATTGGTCACCAAGATTGGAACCGTATA
This sequence comes from Gemmatimonadota bacterium, assembly GCA_039656555.1. Lineage (GTDB taxonomy): Bacteria > Gemmatimonadota > Gemmatimonadetes > Gemmatimonadales > GWC2-71-9 > CAMYLY01. The sequence continues at coordinate 3,259 of JBDHLU010000140.1, forward strand.
AAGCAGATTTCATCATCATCAGAATGTCTGCCTATTCCGAGAAGAAACCGGCTGTTCGGGTTGATGATGGTGCAGCGCGCGGTATGTGGCTCTGGCATGAAGGATTCGAGTCAGAGCGTGACGATTTCGCGTTCGTGCATACGTTGCTCACAGCATTACGGTCGTCGTCTGATATCAACATCGATCCGGAAAACATCTTTGGGGTCGGTCATTCATCAGGGGCGATCTTTTTGATCTCGTTCGTATTGGGTGGCCCAATCGATCTAGCCGATGTCAGCTTGAATGACACATATGCCTTTAAAGCCATTTCCGTATCGGGAGGTTCAACGTTACGGAAAGGGATTGTCGATTTCAAAGAAAATACGCCTGACGCATTGCCATCTGTCTTACACATCCAGGGCGAGCGGGATAGAGGGCTGTGGTTTAACGGTCAGGAAACGGGTAAGAGAGGTATCAATTTCTTAGAATTCGCCGTCCCTTCCCCGCCAACTATTCTTGACGGATTACGAGACACAAGACATGGGCGTACGTACTCTGCGTGGGACGAGAATACCCCCTCAAGTCCAAGTACCTTGGAGAGATGGGCCGAGCATCTCGATCTCGAGTATTCAGGGTATGAGGAATATTCCCAATATTTCGTCTATAATTTCGCTTCGGTATCGACTTCAGAGAATGTGCTCATCGGCATGAGGATCAAAGATTGCGGGCATGGTTTTGCCGCGGGTCAATATCAGTCTGATTTCTTCCGAATATTCTCACAGCAAAATGGCGATGTGCAAGCGTTCGACAGCGAGATCTCTCGAGACACCGCTTTGAGGTTTTGCTGATAACCGCGATCGTCACGCATCTCAAGAGTCGAGGTATGTCGGTAGACGCTTACTGAGCTGCGCAACACGTCCAGCATGATGTCGATAACCCCTCTGCATCCGTATACGCCGCCGCAAGGGAGTACGACGAAGGGTGCAGGTAGACCACGACCTGGCGGAATGAGATGGTGCTCGACTCACCGCGTTGCCGCCGAGCGAGAGGGCGTGTAGGGTCTTCGGCACGCGCAACACCCAGCAAGGAAAGAAGAACAGGATGAGGTCACATTCGAGAGTAGTCATCGTTGGCGGAGGTAGTGAGGGCGAGCGACCCCTCGGGCCCCTCGTTGGCGAGTTCCCGGTCGTGCGGAAGATCAGGCCCGACTGCTGCCGAGTCAGCTCTTTATAGGGCATCTGACACTCCCATCGCGACGCGAACGGTTGGTTCCCGTCCCGAAGACGATCTCTTGATTTGGACGAGAATCTCCTCCTTGCTCAGCTTGCGGCACACGCCGGCGCGGGTGAGCAGCTTCACTTCACACGTGTCACACCGCACGCACTCCTTGAAGTCGATGTCCGGTCCGCGGATCGCACCGGTCGGGCAGTTTCGTTCACACACCTTACAAGCGTTGCACGCGTCTACGCGTTTGATACGGAAAGGAGCCAACAACGAAGCGAGCCCCAGCGCTGCGCCCAGGGGACAGATGTAGCGGCAATAGAACCTCGGGACCACCGCCGATGCTACGAGGATCGCGATCGCGATGCCCCACAACACGATAGATGAACTCAGAAAGAACACAGTGCCGAACGGCTCGAAATACTGGAACACACTGATCTCACTCGCAACGACGGCAAGGACCACGATGAGACCCAGTATCCCATACTTGATGTAGATGGCCCTGTCGTGGGTGCGCTGGGGAATCTTGCGCTGGAAGCGGCGAGGGACCATGCGCTCCAGGAAATCCTGCACGGCGCCGAACGGACATAGGAACCCGCAAAGGACTCGACCCCAGAGAAGCGTCGTCACCACCGTGAACGTCACGATCAGCGACAGCGGCAGGTCACTGACATAAACGGACAGGCCGGTGGTGATACCTGCCGTGATGTGCGACATGGAGAGGAAGCCCCCATCCACAAAGCCCAGGTAGGCCAATGTGCCGCCGACAGCGGCCAACCGCACGGCGGTGCTCTTTCGCAGAAACGCAAACATCACCACGGCGAACAGGGCCAGCAGCGGCAACACCCTGCTCCAGTCGATCCCGCTGAACAGACGGGAGAGGGCCGCATCCTCTTCGACAACCGACGGCATCGTCAGTTCGAACGCATCCTCCGGGGCCGCGGCCGATTCCGACCTGGGGTCTTCCCGCGCCGATGCCTCTTCCAATGCTGGAGCCGGGGCGGGCACTGTTTCGGTTGCCTCACGTGCCGCCGGTATCGGCGTTGCGACCGGCGGCAGGGTGGCTTCTACCGTCGGCGCCGTGCGTTCCCGCTCGAGTGCCAACATCTCACGTGGCACGGCGTATTCGGTCGAGAAAAGACCCAGCGGCGGGCCCATGTCGTATTCGATGAGGAAGGGCTGCCGCACGTCCACCGTTCGGTCCACCAGTAACGCCGCGATGAACTGGACCTGTCCCGCGATGATCCCCTCGCGGGGCTCGCCGAGGAAAAAGAAATCGTTACGTGAGAGTCGAACGGTCTGCGCGCCTTGGCGCACCGTGAGCGCTTGGGGGTCGAACAGATTGAGGAACGACCCGTCGAGCCCGATCAACAGGAGACGGTCCTCATCGGCTCTGCCACCCGCAGCCGCTCGTGCCGCGGCGTCCGCGTCCGCCCCCACCAGCAGCTTCCCCACGTCCTCGTCGCCGAGGTACGCGAAAGACAAGTCGAACCCCGCTACGTTCTCCGCCGAGATCGTGATGGTCACCACCGCGCCACGCATGAGGAGTTCCGGCCAAGAGACGGTGTCCAATCTCTCCAGCACGCTCGAGCCGTCGCCGGCCGAGGGGATTGCTGACGACGTAGCTCCGTCCGCGGGCAGGTATGCCGCCGCCACACGCCGTGCGGCGTTGCGGATCCCGCGCGACATCGCGGCCATGGTGATGGTGGCGCGCGTGATACCGTCCACGTCCCGACCAACGCGGAACGGATCGGCGATGTGCTTCCCTGCGTATTGTTCCTGCACGCCGGGCCGTCGCAGGAAGTCGCCCCAGATCCGGCGGATAGACTCTCGGTAACCCAGCACTCGCACTCCCGTGATCGTCCCTTCCAGGTCAATCCCCACGAGCACCCCGATGGGCGCGCTGTACCCGACCTCTTCGGGCGGTACGTCGGACGTGAGGAATACGTACCCAACCAGCGTCTGTTCGCCGCTGCTCGGATCCGCACGGTACGCCCGGATTACCGGCGGATCACCCTCCTTCACGGAAAAGGTGTCCGCCCTAGGCATCACCTCCATCAACAGTGCTTGCTGGTCTTCGGTGGCGCGGCGGCGCTGCGCAGTGACGGTGGCGGGCGCAAGAAGGACCAAGATCCCAACAAACCGCAAGCCACTGCTCAAACTCTTCTCTCGCAAGATTTGCCGTCGCCAGTGCACAGTTTACTTTGGCAACGCCGTGACGCGGACACGTTGCCTCACTGGCGCACGTCGTGTGGGCAATAGGACATGCTTTGAGACCCCTCAGTCATCTGCGAGGCGCTGTGGGCGACGCGAGTCGATTGATCCGTGCCTCTCCCTCCGCAGATTCCTGAACATATTTCTCGGTAGCCAATACTCGGCGGAGTCGGTGCCCGTTCCGCCTCGGTAGAACAAGGCAACCGGCTCAGAAAAATCTCGCTTGCCTTCAATCGTGATGAGGATCGGCGACGTGAGAGATGCGATTGCGATGTTTGCCTCTATCCTCCTGGATGACGTAACATCGAAACGCTCGGCGAGTGTCATCACCATGTCACTCGATCCGCAGCGCCGTTGCGGGATCAACTCGCATCGCACGTCGCGCCGGCGCGGCCGCCGCCAGCACGGCTGTCACCGCAAGAAAGCCGACGACCCCCACCACAGCAATCGGATTGAGCGGGGCCACCTCAAAGAGCATCCCGCGGATCCACCGGCTCACGAATGCCGCGCCCGTGATCCCAACCACACTTCCAATCGCGACAAACCCGAGCGCCTGCCGTAGCACCAGTCGCATCGTCGCGCTCGGGCCCGCACCAAGCGCCATACGCATGCCGATCTCAGCGGTACGCTGCTCCACAGAGTATGACACCACGCCGTATATCCCCACCGCCGCCAACAGCATTGCACACGCAGAGAAGATGGCGATGATCAACGTGTTGAAGCGGGCCCCCGCCACTGAGCGCGATACCAGATCCGCTACGGTCGCCGTTCCTGCCACCGGAAGCTGGGGGTCGAGCCTGCGAATCTCCTCGCGCACCGCGCGGATCACCGCACCTGTGTTGTCCGGGTCGGTCCGGGCCACCACGTGCATCTGCCGCAGCGGAAAGTTCTGGTACGACACGAACATCTCTGGTCGCGCGTCCTCGCCGAGGCCGCTGTGTTTCACGTCGCCCACGACGCCCACGATTTCGATGGACCCAGCCATGGGCACGCCCAGATTTTGGCCAATCGCATCCACCTCGGAGAAGAACAGCCGGTCCATCGTCTCATTGATCACCATGACGGGATGTCCCTCCTCGCGGTCGAAGCGGTCCAGTCGCCGGCCACGTACCAGGGGGATACCGAGGGTTTCGAAATATCCCGGAATCACCGCTCGGTACTCGGCCCGTGGACGTTCACCCGGCGTCGGCGCATCGCGTCCGGGAATCTCGAACGGGAGGTCGAACGCGATGCCCAGTGAGCTCATGGGGAGTGCAGACACCGCCCCCGTGCTGACCACACCGGGTAATGCCGCCGCACGGTCCACCAACTCGTTGTAAAACTGCCGCCGCTTCTCCTGTTCCTGGTATTGGGTCTCCGGCAGTTCGAGGGCTACAGAGACGACGTCATTCGTGCGGAAGCCCGGGTCCACGTCGAGGAGCTTGCCCCAACTCCTGAACAGCGCGGTGGCACTCACCAACAACATCAACGCCAGCGCCACCTCCGTGGACATGAGCGCACCAAGCAAACGCTTGCGGTGGCGCCCACCCACACCACCGGTGGCACCCGTCTGCAACACCGCGGCCAACCGGGGACGGACGACCTGGAGCGCGGGCGCGAGACCAAACATACCGCCGGCCACGACGGAGATCGCTACCGCAAAGAGAAGAACGGTCCCGTCCACCGCGATGTTTCCAACCCTCGGCACGTCGCCGGGCAAGACGCCGCGCAACACGGTCACGCCCCACAGCGCCAGCAGCAGTCCCATGGCACCCCCGCCCACCACCAACAGCAGACTCTCCGCCATCGACCGTCTGATGAGTTGCGCCCTGCCAGCTCCCAGGGTGGCACGGATCGCGTACTCGCGCCCCTGTCGGGTGGCCCGCGCGAGAAGGAGATTCGCAACGTTCGCGCAACCGATCAGCAACACGAACGTTGCAGCGCCCATCACCAGGAGAACCAGCGTTTGGGCGTCTCCCAGGATCTGGTCCAGCGCCGGCGTCACGTTCGCCGTCCAGCCACGGTTGGTCTGCGGGTGCTCCGACGCGATCTGATCGGAGAGGGTTCGCAGCTCGGCGAGGGCTCGGTCGGGCTCCACCTCGGGCCCCAATCGCCCGACGACGTTGTAGACGCGCATGGCGCGCACGGAGATGATTTGGGTTGGAATAATGAGGGGTGTCCAGAGGTCCACGTCCTGATCAGGGGGAAACTGGAAGCTCGCCGGCATCACGCCGACAACCGTGTAGGGCTCTCCGTCGAGTGTGATCGCGATCCCCAGTACGTCGCGGTTGCCGCCAAACCGCCGTTGCCAGAACCCTGCGCTCAATAACACGACTCGTTCGCCGCCAGACACTCCCTCGGCTTGGGTGAATGCCCTGCCGAGGGCGGGCTGGATGCCCACGACGGCGAAGAGGGACGTGGAGACGGCGGCACCGGTCAACTGTGCGGGCTCGTCCAGGCCAGTCAAGACGAAACCGACGTTTTGGTAGGCAGCCAGTTCAGTGAAATTTCGCGTGCGAAGTTTCCAGTCCAAGAACGTGCCCGCAGCCACCTGTTCCTGTTCGATACCGAGTCCGGGATTGCTTTCCCATAGTGTCATGACGCGGTCGGGCTCGGCGTAGGGCAGCGGCTCCAGCAACACTGCATCTACCACACTGAACATGGTGGTCGTGACGCCGATCCCCAGGGCGAGCGTCAAGACGGTGACGGCTGCAAAACCGGGGCTACGCGCCAGTGACCGCAGGGCATGGCGGAGATCCTGAAGCATCGCTCACTCCCAATCGATTGGGTTCGATCCTTGGTGGCGTTCGATCCGG
>JBDHLU010000141.1:0-9324 GCA_039656555.1 Gemmatimonadota bacterium
TCATGGGTGCCAACCTTAAGGAATTCTGCAGGCAGGTAGGAATGGCTTTAGGCCGGTTTACTCGGACTTCAGCCGGCCTCCCAAAGCGGATTTCAAGAGGAGGAGAAGTGGATCTTACAACATGCGCACGATCATTCTCGCCTGCAGTTTTATTTGCATTCTCATTGGTTGTCTTCGGTTGTGGTGAGGCGCAGGATGATGCAGCAGGAACGACCTATTGTGAGAGCAGTAGCGACGGGAGCGCCGTAGCCTGCGGTAAGATGGCGACCTATTGTGAGAGCAGTAGCGACGGGAGCGCCGTAGCCTGCGGCGAGAAGGCGACCTATTGTGAGAGCAGTAGCGACGGGAGCGCCGTAGCCTGCGGCGGGATGGCGACCTATTGTGAGAGCAGTACCGACGGGAGCGCCGTAGCCTGCGGCGGGAAGGCGACGTCGGTCGAGCCAGGCGCCGAGTAGCCGGCGGACGGGGTGCAGCGCGACGTTCCCGCTCACCATGGCCTTTCCTCGGTAGCTGCTTAGCTTTAGAGGTTAATCCGAGGAGGAAATACTATGTCGCCAGACGTCATACCGGTGATGGGCGTCATCATGGGAAGCTTGATGATCACAGGGTCCGTATGGGCGTTGGCTTGGTATCAGGTCAAGAAGAAGGAATTCGAAGCGAAAAGCGGTGATGTGCACCTGGGTCAGGCCGTGGATGCATTGCGTGACGACGTCGAACAGTTGGCCGACACGCAGGAACACACACGAGCCCAGTTGGTGGAGATGCAGGAACGCCTCGACTTTGCCGAACGGCTGCTCACCGCCGGTCGGGCCCCACCTTCAGACTGACTCCCGGTCCTCGGGCTTGCCACGCGCATGGTCTAGCGCTTCTCCAGCCGACTCGAGCAGTTCCGCAAAGAGCTTCTTATCCGTCCTGACCCTCCGCCCTAGGGCGCCTCACCACCTCGCCACTGTCACACCCACCCGCTACCTTCGCGGGGTGAGAAAACCGACATGACACTAGACATCCCGAAACTCCGACTCTCCAAATCCCGTTTCACAGCGGGTGTCCAGTGCCACAAGTACCTGTGGTGGAAGGTTCACGAACCGGATGCTGAGGAACTGCAGCCGGACGTAGTCCTGAACGACCGATTCAACCAGGGCAGGCAGGTGGGAGAGCTCGCCACCACGCTGTTTCCTGGTGGCACCTTGATCGACCTTCCGTTCTACAAGATCGAGGAACGAGTCGAAGCATCGCAGCGAGCGTTGCACGCTGGAGCTCCCTCCATTTACGAGGCGACCTTTTTTGCCGACACGACGTATGTGGCGGTCGACGTGCTCGAACGACTCGACAATGGTTTTCGCCTCGTCGAGGTGAAATCGTCCACCTCACAAAAAGAGGAACACATTCCTGACGCCGCGGTGCAGAAGCATGTGCTCACCGAGAGCGGTCTCGACATTGTCGCCTGCGAGATCATGCACCTCAACAAGGAATATCGACACCCGGACGGCGACCTCTTCGCGCGAGTTGACGTCACCACCCCGGTCGACGCGTACGTCGGGCACGTGCAGCCTGAGCTAAAAGCACAACTGGCGATGCTAGAGGGCGACCTCCCCAACGTCGAGATTGGCGCAAAATGCTTCAAGCCACGCGCCTGTCCGTTCATGGGTCGCTGCTGGCCGGACGCCTCCGACCACATCATCAACCTCTACAACGTCGGTGGTGTGAAGGCCGCGAGATACATGAACGCGGGCGTTCACAGTCTCGCCGACCTGCCGACAGACGAGAAACTGCCGGACGCAGCCCAACGTCAAATGCGCTCCTATCGATCGGGCGAAACGATCGTGGAGTCGAGCCTGGGCAAAGCACTCGAGCCGTTCAACGCGCGCCTGGGACATCTCGATTTTGAAACGATCCAACGTGCTGTCCCTGTATGGAACGGGCTCGGCCCGTGGCACCAAGCGGCAGCGCAGTTCAGCTTCCACTTGGAAGACGGCAACGGCGGATTCGATCACTTCGAACATCTCGCCGAGGGCCCGCAGGATGCGCGTCCTGCACTTGCACACGCGATGATCGAGGCAACTGCTGATGCGGAACGGGTGGTGCACTACTCGGCGTTCGAGAAGACGCGCATTAAGGCGTTGCAAAAATCTGTGCCCGAACTCGAGGTGGAGCTGAAGGATTTGGAATCGAAGTTGATCGATCTCCTACCAGTGGTCCGCGGGAACGTTTACCACCTCGAGTTTCACGGAAGCTTCAGCCTCAAGTCCGTGTTACCAGCACTGGTTCCGGACTTGAAGTACGACGATCTGGTGATCGTCGACGGCATGGTCGCAAGCGTCGAGATTGCTCGACTCTTGTTCGTCGCAGGTAAGCTCACGCCCGAACAACACGAGAAGACCAGGTTCGATTTATTGGAATACTGTAAGCGGGATACGTGGGCGACGGTGAAGGTGCTGGAGGTGTTGCGGGAGTTGGCAGGCTAGCCCAGCACGCGCCCCCCCTATCCCGCCACCGCCCGCCGCACCGCTTCCCGATACGCCGGAGGCCCAAGTACTTCGGCTTCCGCGCCGTATTGCAGCACGTTGCCCACGAGCCAATCCGTACTCGCCACCTGGAACGTGATCTCGACACTTCCGTCGTCGTGTTGCACATGCGACGGATAACGCTCGGCGATCCACCGCGCGATGTTCGGTGAGAACCGCACCGTCACGTCGTCGACGTCGTCGGGTTGCGCGAAGAGTTGCTCCCTGCTCTCCGTCGTCGGCACATCCGTACGTGCTTCAAAAACCTCTTCAAGAAGTTCAGCGTCGAGGATCCGATCGGCTCGGAACCGGGTTCGCCAGTCATTCGCCGACTCACACCACGCGACGATGTAGAAACGGCCGTGCGCACTCAGTATCCCATGAGGATGAATGACACGGGTCGACGGTTCAGCATCGCCATCGCCGGCATAGGCGATCCGGAGTTTGCGCCGTACGGCAATAGCGGTGCGGACGAGATCGACCACTGCCGCCTCGTCGCCTTGGATGAACGGGGTGGGATGCGTGGTCGGTTCCTCAGACGGTTCGAGCCCGACGAGTTCGCGTAGACCCTCCGACAACCTCTCTGCCTCGGGAAGCAGTGCGACTTTCAGCGCGAGCAACTCTTCACTGGTCAGGCGAATCGGACGGCGATAGGGGCCCATGCTCGAGACGGTAATCCGATCGCCTTCCTGGAAGGCAAGCAATGACCGCAACTCGTCATGCTCGGAGCTGTCGGCCGCATCGGTCAAGATGCGAATGCCGCGCAAGACCTGGGGCCCAGTGGTATCCAGCCGGCGTGCAATGTCGTCGATCGGGACACCTCCGCCATGTTCGGTTTCGCGCGACAGCATGGCCACCATGGCGACGATCCGGTCGAGCAGCTGCGCCGCGGTTTCGCGCTCAGGCATACAGTGCCGCCACTTCTTGCCGCATGGCTTCCAGCGCCGCCGCTGTCTCATTGGGACTCACGACGCGCGCCCTGTCGCGGAGCGTGAGGAGCCAGCGCAGAAACGGTGGCTCATCCCGCACCTGGAACTCCAATTCCGCCTCGCGGTCATCAGCGGTCGACACTGGATAGCCGAGTCCTCGGGCCATGACCCAGCGGTACTCGGGGTACCGGATGCGAACGCGAACCGGCGTGGCCTCGCCCTCACCCATGTGCCACGGAGACCGTCCCAGGAATTGACGGATCGAGAACTTGGGATTCGGGTAGAACTGCCCTTCCGGTAGCGGTATCAGGTCAGCGGATTTGATACGGTCCACCCGAAACACGCGAAATTCAAAACTGCGCCGCGGCGTGGCGACGCAGTACCACCGGCCCCAATTGAAGTACAGCCCCTGCGGTTCGAGTTCACGTTCCTCTTCGACGTCACGACCGATGGAGTAGTAGCGGCACCGCACAGCGACGTGACGTGCAACGGCGTCCTGAAGCAGGGCCAGCACGCCCTCCGTCTCATCGCTCATAGGTTCCGCCAAAATCCGCTCAACGTGCGCCGGCGTAATGGGAAGATCGAACGCGAGTTTTCGCCGGGCAGAGGCCGCGGCCTTCGCCAGCGGAAACTCTGCGCGCTGTGCCAACTGGGACGACCCTCGATCGAGAACCTCGAGGTCCTGCCGAGTGAGGCTAATGGATTGGAGACCCTGGTAGGGGCGCTCGGCGACGGGGCCGTCTTCGATTTCGAGGTAAGGGAGATAGAAATCTCCGGCCTTGAGCCGGTACCCTTGCTGATCTTCGGTTCCGGCAGCCATCGGACGCTGCACGGTCTCGATTTTGATTCCGAGGGTCCGCAACTCGTCCTTATCGCGCTCGAACTTGCGTCGCGCACTTTCCCGCTCGCGATCGTCAGCGCCCTGCGGATCGGCCAGATAGCCACGTACGTTCCGGTAGATCTCGGCGCGCGACACCGAGTGCCGGCCCAGCAGATACGCGATCAGGTCCAACCACCGTGCAGTTCGCGTCATCTACACACCGCCCATATCCGTCCCCATACACGCGCCCGTCGATAGGTGAATGACCAAACATGGCGTCTGTGGTGGGCGCCCACCAGGGTTAGCTGTCGTCCTTCTTCTTCCGACGCCGCGATATCTTCTCGATGTAGTCCGCCTTCCCGTAGGACACCGCTCTTGACCTAATCTTGTGATATTTCGCGTCCACCTCAGCGACGTAGTCACCTTGATCCATGCGCTGTGCCTCGGTATCGAGATCTTCGATTTCCTCCTCGAGCTGAGGTGTCGATGGTAGGTGGGATAGCTTCTGGGACGCCACGCGCAACGCACGAGCCGCTCCTTCGTAATCCCCACGATCCGCACTCTTCACGGCCTCCTTCCGAGCCCGCGCGGTTTCAAAACGAGTTATGGTCGTGTCAACGTGCGGATCGGGATGATCGGCCCCGTCGAGATTGGCCACAACTTCCATAGTGGTGGTGCGGTGTTCGATGCCCTGATCCGTCACCACATCGGCCTTGATCTCCACTTTCCCGAGAGACGTCGCGCCGAGTGCCTCGAGATTGTCGACGTGGAAGACGAGACCGAGTTCGCGGACCGAGGTACCGTACACGTCGACCAACACTACGAGAAACGAGCCGTCGGCGGGACGATCGATCGAGAACTCCTGCATCAACGTGACACCGTGCACACTGGGATGGGTCAGCCGGATGCGCACGCTGGCATTTTGCGCCACCAACGACACCAGTCCCTCGATCTCTTCGTCGAACACGGGCCCCATCTGATCGATGCTCTCGATGTACCAGTAGTTGGCCCCACCGCGGTCGGCCATGGCTTCGAGTAGGTCCTCGTTGAAGTAGGAGCCAAACCCGATGCACGTCGTACTGATATTTCCATCGAGCGCGCCACCGGTCATCCCGCACAACTGCTCCGCGTCCGTGATGCCCTCGTTGGCTTGGCCGTCGGTTAACAGAACGACTCGGTTCGTACCGTCAACCATGCCGGAAGCCACATGCTCACGACCCTTGAGCCAGCCACCAGACAGATTGGTCGATCCACGGGCATACAGGTCGCGGATGGCGTCAGCGGCGGCAGTGGTTCCAGCGCGGGCCGGCCCGTACACGGTCAGGATCTCATGGTCGAACGCGACAACAGAGACCGTGTCGTTGGGGCCAAGAAACTCCGCAAAGCGCATGGCCGCGTTTTTGGCTGCATCCATGGGTTCGCCACCCATCGAGCCCGAGCGGTCTAGCACGAGCGCCACGTTGATGGGCGGCCTAGATGCCGGTGCCTGCCCCGAAAGCGTGACCAGCATCGCTACCTGATGGGAGTTCTGGGTGGTCAAGAACTGTGTCGAGAGCTTGATATCGCTGTCCATGCTGACTCCTCGTGTATCGGTACCTATCCTACTCGTGGGGTGTGACAGTAAAGGCGGGCAGACGGGTGATCCGACCCGCCTGGCCCGTCCTTCCGCCACCCCTCCGACCGCCAGAACCTACGCGGCGCCGGTCAATTGGCGGTCAAGCGCCTCCACTCCGATGTAGAGCGTTTGTGGGGCCTCGTCGAAGTAGGCGAAGAGTGCTGGACACAACCAACCCTCCGCTTCCGGATTCTCGGTCCGGTACCAGTTCCCGCCCATTTCTTCGCGAATCCACGTTGCGACCTGCTGATAGCCCGGGAACGGGTTCGCCGAGAAGATCATGCGAAAACCAGATTCCGCATTGGCAATGTCGCGGACCATGTAGTCGATCATTTCCGGCACACCGGACACGAACGGTTCGGCGACCAGGCCGTGGGCCTCGTCATCGAAAACCCAGGTGCCGGCATGGCGGTACGGTGCAATGGTCATGATAGCGTTGGTCATGTTTCCCTCCGTTTTGGTCTGCCCTACCATTGATACCAGAGGGGTGTGACAGTGAAGAACGGAAGGGGGTAAGGCGGAAAGACGGGAAGGGTGATACGACCGCATGAACGACTAGGAAACGGATTATCCGCGTTGGATAAGCATCCATGGCCGATTAGTTCACCGACGGCCACGACGTGGGCGATAGTCTCGCGAATCGATGCAACGATCGTATAGGGCCTGCTCAATGGGGAGCCAATCCGTCTCGTTGATCCCGCGCCTGTTCCGGCTCGTGGGACCCAGCGGGTACGCGCTCGCGATCTTGATCCATCTATCCTGCTCGCGCGCGATCGTGCGAATTTCCTTGGCCACCTCCGACAGGTCCTGATCCTGGCTCAGAATGAGGGCCACATCATATGTCCGCTTGTGCGCCAACGAGATCACGTCCAGCGCGATGCGAACGTCGATACCCTTTTCTTCGCCGACGAGAAGGGTGTAAGACGAGCCGTCAGGTAGTTTGATCGTCCGCTTGCGGTACCGAAGGGACCGGCTGAAAACGACAACGCCCCTCCGACCGAAGGCGGCGAGTTTGCGCATCCAGAAATGATGCCAGAAGGGTTTGTCGGAGGCTGCGGGAATCCCCGTGTAGAACCTGACCTCCGCCAGCGCCCATTCCCGCGCCGCGCAAAGCACGCCAGCAAGCTTCGACACGTCGTAGTTCGGGTAGTTGTACCCGAAAGCCTCACGCGCCGCGTGGAAGAGGTTTTGTCCGTCCACGAAGACGATGGCCCGCTTGACGTCGGGCGCGACTCTCACTCGCCAGGGCCCAAAGAATAACCCCGCCCGAGGCCTCGCGGCGTGTCGGACGGGGTGCAGATACTAGTGAGAATCTGACGGGGACTGCGTCGCCGGTCAAGGTCCTGGGTCGGCATGGCGTCAAGCCTAACGCGACCCACCGCGAAGCACGTCACCAGAAAACTGCGTGACGTTCCAGGATAACGCGGAACCTTTCCCCTTTCCCATTTCCCCTTTCCCCGTCTCTTTGAGACGCATGCACTTCTCCTGGACTTCCCCCGGTACCGTAGACACTCCGGACCCTCATGACGAAGCCCGGCCCGCCGCGGCGCGGACTTGCGGGACATTCGATGAGGCGTTGCCAAACGCTTTTCCTACAATGTGTTGAACTTTCGGCCTCGGCTGTTGAACTCCCGTTGAATGTCCCATCACGTGTTGTCAATCGTGGGAACGTCGGAAGTGCGTTGCCGCCAACTGCGCCCCAAGGTGGGGAGCCAGTCGACGTCCATGGTGCGAAACGCGTGAATTTGGCACTGGATGGAACAGAATGGTGTGCGTTCGAGCACCCGACATTGCAGCTTGGCGCTTTGCACGGCAATCAGGGCATGCGGGTGGCACCCTGAAGCATCCATCCGCAAAAGAATGATCCGCTTCGGCAATGAAAGGATGCCGCCCAGCTGAAGGCATCCGCTAAAATTTCGCCTGCGGTTTCGATAGAGATCTGTTGGACCCGCGTCGTATTGCCATGGCCGCCGACATCGAAGAAGTGGTGGCCGGCGTGGCGGAATTGGCAGACGCGGAGGTCTGGCAGGCCTCTGGGGGCAACCCCGTACCAGTTGAGCCGCGCATCGCTGGACGCGATGCTTGCTCTGCTCGCCTAACGGCAGCGCAACGAATCTGGTCGCCGGTACCCACCGCGCCACCGTTGCACGACCGTCCAGCCGAGCGTATGATTCAAAACCTGCCAGACCTCAGCGTGTTCTACCACGCCAAGAAAGCCGAGTCCGGGTCTGACCCGCCTCGGCTTTCTGCGTTTTGGGTCGCATGTCGGCCTACACGGCGTGTGCTCTACGCGCGTGAAGCAACTCACCCCACCCGCACCAGGAACGACCCACCCCCAATGTCGGTCGTCCATTCGCGGACATGCTCCGATGCATTCTCGTCCAATATCCTCCGAATGGCGGGTTCGAGAACGGCTTTCCCGGCGGTCGAACGATTCCCTTTTCCCGTGATGATGCGCACCACGGCACCCGGCTGTTGCCGAGCCCACCGATCGATGAACCACGTTGCCTTCCGGCTCGCTGCGTCGGCGACCTCCCCGTGGAGATCGAGTTGATCGGAGATGGCCGAGCCGTGCAGGCCAAACAACGGCCCGGATGGCTCGGGATTGGTGGGCCGCCGCTTACCCATCGTGCTCCAACCTTTCTTGGGGTGGGCATTCAATATCCGCATGGGCTGTGACCGTGAAAGAGGACGAGTGGAGGTTACACGACCCCGGTCAATTCACGGTCAAGTGCCCCGGCCCGCCGTGCCCTGGGCAGCACCCACCTGTCAGGCTTTGCCGACCGGTTCAGCCACTGGCGGATCCGGATCCCGAAGGCAAACGTGGTTCAAGGCACGCCGGGGTCCATCACCAAGCAGGGATGGCTGATCCAGTTCTGCTTCGATTCAGACGATGGGGGAGAATATCTCGACTACTACGCCGCGCATCGGATGACCGACGACAGCCACGTGCGGCTCCATGCAGATGGACGAGAGGAACCACTGCCGGCCATCGAGACGATGTTCCTAACGAGTGAGGATCCCGCCGAGGCGCGCCGGTTAGCCGAGGCCAACGAGGAGCGCAACCGTGCCGTGCTCGAGTCGTTGGCAGCCAAGGGGTTTGACATGATGACGATCAACATGGCGCTGGGCGCGCTCGTCGAAAGGCGAAGGAGTGTTCCCACCGCGGCGCCCCCGACGAGGGACAATCGATAAGCCGGTCCTGGTTTCTATCACGATCATGATATAGTTTTGATAGAAGCAAGGGGGCCCGATGCCGATTATCAAGCCAATCTCCGACCTGCGGAACAAGGCCAAGGAGATATCGGAGCTGGTGCACGAGTCACAGGAACCGGTGTTCATCACTAGGAATGGCGAGGGCGACATGGTCGTCATGTCGATCGCTCACTACGGCCAACTGCAACGCAAGCTCGAGCTCTTGGGAAAGCTCACGGCCGCCCAAGCGCAAGTCGCCTC
>JBDHLU010000142.1:0-9110 GCA_039656555.1 Gemmatimonadota bacterium
CGTTGAAGTATCGAATGTGATCGTCTTGCCACCAGGCATTGCACGCGCGGTGCTGCATGAGTGCCATGGCTACGGCCTTGATGGCGATGTCGTTGAAGGAAATGCGCTGATCGCCCAACGCATTGAGTTCCACGCGCGCTGCCGCGGCCTGCTCCATGTCCACTTCGGTGGTGAGGAAAAAGTGCGGTACCGGCCCGATCGACTGTGCGAGACGCTTGGCGATCGTCTTGCGCATCTGTCCCAACGGCACGTCCTCAAAGCCGCCGGCTGAGACGATTCCGGCTGGCGCGGCCGCCGCTACTCCCGCGACCCCTGCGAGGTCACGCTTGACGATTCGGCCGCCGGGCCCCGATCCCTGAACGGACTCGAGGTCGACATGCTGTTCGCGCGCCATTCGACGTGCGAGAGGAGAAGCCTTGATTCGTCCGCCAGCTGGTGCCGGTGCTGTTGCTGGAGGTGGTTCCGCAGCTACCGGTTGGGACGCTTCCGTTGGTGAGTCCGCCGGAGCGGTGGCGTCGACATCTCCGATATCATCGTCGGCTCCGGCGATCACGGCAACGAGCTTCCCAACTTCGACAGTCGTTCCCTCGCCAGCCACGATCTTACGGAGAATGCCGTCACCTCGTGCTTGCAACTCCATCACGGCCTTGTCCGTCTCGACCTCGGCAATGATGTCGCCCACGGCGACTTGGTCGCCTTCCTTCTTGTGCCAGGTGATAACGCGCCCCTCTTCCATGGTGGGTGAGAGCGCCTCCATAACGACTTTCGTGATCATCAGGCTTGGTAGGTCACTTGGCGGACCGCCGCAATCACCTTATCGGGATTCGGCTTTGCCGCACGTTCGAGGTGTTTGTTGTAGGGCATGGGTACATCTGCCCCCGTTACGCGTACGATTGGTGCGTCCAGATCGTCGAACGCTACCCGTTGCACGTCGTCGACCACTTGGGCGCCAACGCCGCAGAAGGGCCATCCATCTTCTATTATCACGCACCGATTGGTCTTAGCCACACTATTGGCAATGGTATCGATGTCGAGTGGGCGAATCGTTCTGAGGTCGACGACCTCAGCCGACACGCCGAGTTCTTCGGACAGTCGTTCTGAGGCCTTCAACGCCACCGCAACAGTCTTGGAATGGCAAACCAACGTGACATCGTCGCCTGCGCGTTTCACATCGGCCTGGCCCAATGGGACGGTGTACTCCTCCTCGGGAACCTCGCCCTTGGTGTTGTACAGCATCTCACCTTCGATGAAGACTATCGGATTGTCGTCACGGATCGACGACTTGAGTAGTCCCTTGGCATCGTACGGTGTGGCCGGGGCTACCACTTTGAGGCCGGGGATATGGGCGTACCACGACTCGAAGGCTTGTGAGTGTTGAGCGGCGAGCTGTAGGGCAGAGCCCCCAGGTCCACGGAAGACGACCGGGACCCTCACTTGCCCTCCAGACATGTAATGCAACTTGGCGGCGGAGTTCACGATTTGATCGATGGCAAGCAGCGCGAAATTCCAAGTCATGAACTCGATGACGGGTCGGAGGCCAGCCATCGCCGCGCCCACCCCGATTCCAGCGAAGCCGAGTTCTGCGATCGGCGTGTCAACCACGCGCTGGTCGCCGAACTTCTCTAGGAGACCGCGGCTCACCTTGTATGCGCCCTGATACACCCCAACCTCTTCTCCCATGAGGAAGACATCGGAGTCACGCTCCATCTCCTCCTCCAAGGCCTGATTGAGTGCGTCGCGGTACGTGATTGCGGGCATCAGTCGGTATAGACGTGGGTGTAGAGGTCGTCGAGTGGCGGGTCTTCGTCTTCGTCCGCGAAGGCCAAGGCATCCTTGATCTCTTCGTCAATGGCCGCCCGCATGCTTGCGAACGCCTCGTCGGTAATGAGCTCCGCGTCCAGGAGTCTTGCGCGGAGCCCCTCGATAGGGTCGCGAGCCTTCTGTTCTTCTAGTTCTTCCTTAGTCCGGTAGTGTCCGTGAATCGGATCGGCCATTGAGTGACCCATGTAGCGGTACGTACGGGCCTCGATGAGGGTCGGAGCGTTGCGCTCGCGAGCGCGGGCCACCGAACGCGTCATCACGTCGTAGACGGCGACCACGTCCATCCCGTCGACGAGTTCTTCGTCCATGTCGTATGAGCACGCCCGTTCGTACACGTTCCATACGGCAGACGCGCGCTCGAGTGCAGTGCCCATGCCGTACCGATTGTTTTCCACGATGAAGACCACCGGAAGCTTCCAGAGCGCCGCCATGTTCAGCGTTTCGTGAAACGCGCCGATATTGACGGCCGCTTCGCCGAAGAAGCAAACCGAAACGTCATCCTTTCCCTGGTACTTGGAGGCGAACGCTGTGCCGGCGGCGAGGGGAATATGGCTGCCGACGATTCCGTGACCGCCCAGGAAGTTGCGTGAAACGTCGAATAGGTGCATCGACCCACCCTTGCCCTTCGAAACCCCCCCGAGCTTCCCATACAATTCAGCCATCACCGCGCGCGGGGCGACCCCGCGCGCTAGGGCGTGCCCGTGCTCCCGATAGGCTGCGATGATCGTGTCGCTTTCTCGCAAAGCGGCGATCGACCCAACCGCAACGGCCTCCTGTCCGACATACAGATGACAGAAGCCACCGACCTTGCCCTGTGCGTACGCCGCTCCCGCCTGTTCCTCGAACACCCGGATCAACAGCATCTGGCGCAGGAGATCGTGATAGAACCCCTGCTTGGCTGCGTCGAGCGTGGTGGTCACGCTGGGGCTTCCGCTCGTTGGACCTGCTCCCACGCGTGGTAGGACGAACGGACCAGGGGGCCCGATTCGACGTGACGGAATCCCATCTCCATTCCGATCCGGTGCAGCTCGGCGAATTCGTCAGGTGTGTAGAACCGAGTGACCGGCAGGTGATCGAGCGACGGTCGCAGGTATTGGCCGAGGGTGAGGATGTCGACTCCCTGGTCGCGAAGGTCGCGCATCGCCGCGAGCAACTCATCCCATTGTTCGCTCAGGCCGCACATCATGCCGGACTTGGTCATCAGCTCGGGGTTCATTTCCTTGGCGCGGCGCAAGACGAACAGGGCACGGTCGTAGCGACCGCCGGGCCGGGCAATACGATAGAGCCGCCTCACCGTCTCCAAGTTGTGATTGAAGATGTCCGGTTTCGCATCGACCACGATTTGAAGGGCTCGTTCGGACCCCTTGAAGTCGGGGGTGAGCAGCTCGACGCTGGTGCCTGGGCTACGCTGCCGTATTTCAGTGACGCAGCCAGCAAAGGCTTCGGCGCCCCCATTGGGGAGGTCGTCACGATCGACACTCGTAATCACGATGTGCTCGAGTCCCATTGCCGCCACAGCCTTGGCAAGCCGTGCCGGTTCCTCGGGGTCGTACTTTTCGGGGGTGCCATGTGCCACGGCGCAGTACGCGCAGTTTCTCGTGCACACGTCGCCGAGGATCATGAACGACGCGGTCTTGTGATTCCAGCACTCGCCGATGTTGGGACAACGCGCTTCCTCGCACACGGTATGGAGGTCCAACTCGCGCATGAGGGTTCGGAGTTCGGCGTAGTTCTTTCCGCCGGGCGCTTTCACCTTCAGCCAGTTCGGCTTGCGGCGAGCCTCTGCGGCCTGTTGACCGCCACATGTTTGCAGTTGAACGAGTTCCATGAGGAACCCCTAAGATACCCACGCACGTTGGTGGGTACCAACCAACCAGGGTTTGTTTTCAACCGTGTGGTTGAAGGATTAGAGGTCCCAGAAACGTCGTGGGTCCAGTGGGGTGAGATCGTACTCTAGCTCGTGCCCGAGCACGAGCTCGAGTACAATCTCACCCGTGAGCGTGCCGAGCATGATGCCGGCCCGCCCGTGGCCGGTCGCATAGAACAGGTTGGGGATCTCTGGGTCGGGCCCCACGATTGGGTTCCCATCAGGTGTCATCGGTCGGAGCCCGGCCCATTTGTGCGCGGCCGCGGTCCCGCGGAGGGTGGGGTATACACGATAGACCGAGTCCATTAGCCCGTCCACAGCAGCCTTGGTCGTAGCGGCAGAGAATCCGACGTGTTCCGTCGTCGCACCTACGAGCGCGCTTCCGTGCCGATAGACGGTATAGGCACCGGCACCGTACACGATGGCGGGTGGTTCGTTCGCGGGCCACGGGACCGACACCATCTGACCGCGGACAGGCTCGACGGAGATGGGACGAGGTAGGCCGCGAATGCGTCCGGACCAACACCCAGCCGCAAGTACCACCGCCCCGCACTTGATACCACGTTTCGGTGCCCGGTTCGTCCTGACGGCAACAACCCGACCGTCTTTCACCTCGACGTGTGTGGCGCGCTCGCCCAACCGAAGTCGCGCTCCCGCGGCCCCGGCGCTCGCGAGCAACGCAAGCCGCAGTCCGACGGGATCGAGGGCACCGTCCTCTGGCGCGACGCTCGCGCCGATCACGTCGTCGGCCACCCCTGGGGTCAACTGGCGGAGCTCGTCGGGTGACAGCCACTCCGAGGCGAACCCCTGCTGCCGCTGCCAAGCGACGCGGTGACGGAGTTCGGCCGCTTCCTCTTCGGTGAAGGCGAGATGGAAGATCCCCTGCGACCAGTAACCGATGTCGATCCCACTCTCGTCTTCCAGCTCCGGGATCAATGCACTGGTATGGTCCCGGCCGCGAACCTTGAGTGCCAGCGTGGCGTCGTCTTCGCTTGCCTCCACCAACGGAGCGAGCATGCCGGCGGACGCGTCGGTCGCCGCCCCACGGAGCGGACCGGGGTCCACCATGGAGACCGAAAGCCCGTGTGCGGCCATGGCCCGGGCGCATGCGCCGCCAATCACGCCAGCGCCAATTATGAGGACGTCAGGAATAGCAGGCTCCTTGAGGTGAAACCCGTTCTAACCTACGTTCGTACTGCAGCATAGGACGTGTCAAATTACGGAGGAAATATGGTTCGCGCTGTAGTAGGCTATTCCGTGCTCGCGGTTGTCGGGATCGTAGCGCTCAAGCTCATGTTCGGACTGCTCGGGTTGGCCTTCCAACTCATCTGGGCGGTCCTTTGGTTGGCGGCGCTGGGGTTCATCTTCTATCTGATTGTCAAGATCATCAGCCCAAGCACCGCCAAGAAGGTGCGAGAGACGATCAAAGGCGAGTCCTGAGTTCAGAGTTTTGAGATCGCGGGCCCCTCGGGGCCCGCGGCTCATTGCGGTTTGTCCGTTTCCCGCCGCATCTCTTCCGGCACTTCGTCCGTTATTTCTCTGAGTTGCAGCGTAATGGTGGCGATCGAAGCAAAGGTCGACTTGAGTTGGACCATGAGCCGGCGGTCATCGTCCGTGAGCCACATGAGGGGATTCTGGGCCTCACCGAGTATCCCGCGTCCCTTGATGGTCGGCCGAATGACCAGCGTTTCGAACCGACCCGCTGGGACATCCAACGTGTCTTTGCGCAGTACCTCGAGAATGACCGGGTTCCGGTCGGGCCGAAAATATCGGTTGTATTCGTACGTCTTTCCAACCTCTAGCTCCACCGTGCGGACGAAATAGAAGAACGCGGCGTCATCGAGCGGATCCGGCGATGTGGCTGCCACCGTATCGACCCCGTTCTGACGGTAGAACCCTGAATCCGGGTAGATGTCGTACACCGTGTACCGGTCCGTTGCGCCCTCGTGGAAGTCCTGAACGAACCGGCGGGACGCGAAATCGCTCAAACCGATCCAGGAATCCATGCGGTCGTCGAGCCGATAGAACACGCTGCTCGCCTGAAGGTGGAAGATCGTGTGGAGCGATTCCACTCCCCGCACGGTATCGATGCCGGCGATTCGCATCATGCCCTTGCCCAACTTGAGAATCCCAAACTTCGCATCGTACACCAGCGTCTCGCCGATCGGCATTCGCGCGAGCCAGGCCGCGCCGTTGGTCTCCTGCGCCTGGACAATCGGCGGCGCCAGGGTGAGAAGGGGTATGGCGAGGAGAAGCCTATGCACGGGTCACCTCCACCGTCGTAGGTGGGACCTTGAGGCTCCGTCCGGCGCGGAAGAGGTCCATTGCTAATGACCATGGCCCAACGTCATTCGAGTCTGTGGGTGGGGTGTGATGCTCAGTTGCATGGACGACAGCGACCTGCCGTGCGCTCCCTGCGGCACGCGCAAGCAACTCGGCGTCCGCGCACATGCCGTCTGTCTGGAGCAGGGGGCCATCGACATCGCGCAAGCTGTTGCGCAAGGTGACCAGCCGGTATCCGTTCACGCCCGACGTCAAATCACGAACGCCCGGGACGCGCACGCCTGGTTTGAGAAGCCATCCGGCTGCTCGACGAACGAGCCGCCGCCCGAACGACCGTTCGCCTTCCTGAGTTTCACCTACGATGACGTCGGCGCCCGATTCGAAACTGCGAACGATGGTCGGAATGATTGCCGGAGACGCGCGATAGTCGGCCGGAAGCGTGATGGCCAGGTCGCGTTTTGGTCGATCGCTACGTGCGAGGGCCACCCGAAGGAGCCCCTCGAGGGTTTGCGCATACCCCGTCGTGCCGAGTTGCTCGATCGACAAGGGGACCGCGCCCTGATAGTTCTCGAGCACTTCGCGCGTCTCGTCCGTAGACCCGTAGTCTGCCGCGAGCACGTGGTACTCACGGGGGACCTCGTGGAAGACCTTCCGCATCTTCCAGAGCAGTAGCCCAATCGATCGCGCGTTGTCATGCGTCGCTACACAAATATAGATCACGATTCCTCTAGTTCGTCTCCATGGACCAGATGCGTCTGCCTTCCCATACCGCCGGGGCGTGCGGAAGGTTCGAGCGGCAATCTAACAGAGAGAGTGTGAGGACAGCGAATTACCGCGCCACGCGAGCCAACGCATCACGTAACTCACTTAGTGTGAACGGCTTACGAAGGAAGGGCTGCCCTTGTGACTCGAGGAATTGCATAGTGTCTCCCCGAACCGTATCACCGGTTGCAAAGACCACACGGGCAGCGGCGTCCGGATTCTGTTGGCAGAGCTCCGCGTAGAACTCGCGGCCTCCCTGGGTGGGCATGCGAAGATCGGTCACGATCACGTCGAAGGTTGACGATCCCACGATGGTGAGCGCCTCGCTGCCGTTGCTGGCCGTTTGGACCGAATGGCCCCACGCTTCCAACGCTGCTCGCATGTAGTGCTGGATATGTGGTTCGTCGTCCACTACCAGAATCTCGAGGCGTCCGAGTTCCACTGCCGCCGGTGCTTCTTCTTGGGCGGGTGCCGTGCTGCCGGGTAACTCGACCGTGAATTCAGCGCCGCCACCCGGTCGTTGTTCCAGGCTGATGCGCCCGCCGTGCTCCTTGACGATGCCCTGGCAGATCGAGAGCCCCAGGCCGGTGCCCTCGCCCTCCGGTTTGGTGGTGAAAAACGGCTCGAATACCTGCGCGGCGATCTCTTCGGGTACCCCTGGTCCATTGTCGACAATGTGGACAGCCACGCCATCCATCCACTTCTTGGCCAAGATGGTGACGCGGTCGCCAGCTCCGGCTGCATTCATGGCCTGCGCGGCATTGTTCACGAGATTCACGAACACCTGTTGGAGCTGGTTGGCATCGATGGCAATCGGGGGAATGTCGTCAGCGACCTCGAGCGAGATCTCGATGTTGAGCGCCGAGAGTTGATTCTGGAGCAGCATCACCGTCTCTTCGAGAACGGGACCGATGGGTTGAAGCCGGCGTTCACCTTCGTTCTTTCGGGCGAAGTTGAGCAAGCTCCGCACGATCTTGGCCGCCCGTTCCGCCTCATTGCGGATAACCTCGAGTGGTTCGCGTAAGTTCTCCGGCGCGGCGGTCCCTTCGATGAGGAAGTCCGCAAACCCGACCACCGATGCAAGCGGGTTGTTGAGATCATGGGCGACGCCTGCGATCAACTGACCGATCGCTGACATCTTTTCCGACTGGATCAGTTGTTCTTGTAGCCGACGCTTTTCTGTTTGATCGTCGAAGATCAAGACAGTTGTGCCGACTGGCTGCCCCAGTGGTAGGGCGCTGAGCGTGTAGATCGCCGTACCAACCTTGATCTCGAACTGTCGATCGCTCCCTGTGGCTTTGAGGGCTTGCTCGATTGCCGGCGCCCACGCGGGCTCCAAAACATCGCGCCACGGTTGACCACCAAGGGCAGTGAGTGGGAGGTTCACGAGAGCGGCAAATGCGCGGTTTGCGCGCCTGATTCGCTCCTGCCTGTCGACCAGGCAAAAAGCTTGGCTGAGCGCATCGACGGTCTGTTCCCATTCGAGTTTCCCGATCGACAGCAATTGGAGAAGTCGAATGTTCTCGAGTGCGATCCCCAGTTGTGCGGTGACGGTGGAGAGAAAGTCGAGCTGCCATTCGGCATATTGCCCTGGCTCCTCACTCGACAACGAGATCGCGCCAATCGGCTTCCCCCGTGAGATGATAGGTGAAGCCATCCAGGATTGAGCCGATACTTGGGGTGAGATCCGCATTGCCGCGAACGAATCGTCGCCGACGCCGGTTATCACTCGTGGGCCGTCACTGATAACAAGTGCAACCAGTGGATCATCCGGCTGGGGTTTTGCATACTGTGATTGGTAGGCGACAAACGGAATGTCCGTATCCGGGTGGTGTAGGACAATGAGCGCGTGATCGGGACGTAGCACTTCGTCGACGAAGGCAACGACACGTTTGACTGCCGTATCGAGGGAGAGGGTGCCGGCGAGTTCTTGACCGAGACGCGTGAGCGACTGCAGCAACGACGGCTGGTTTTCAGATGGAGGTTGCACCATGATCCTCGCAAATCTTCGAGCCCGTTTCGTTTCGACCGATGCCGATGTAGTGATCGAACTGCTGAGTGAGGGGGACGCGGAGCGTGAACGTGACGTTCGAGAGCGGCTGCACACGGAGGGCATCGATGCCCTGTTGGATGATCCGGTGCTTGTCGACCGACTCCAATCGACCGATCATCTCGTCGGTCTCTCTCCGGCGTTGTTCCTCTACGTAACGGTCCGTCACGCGTTGCTCGATGTCGGTGTGGACAGTGATCGCCTCAGCGATTATCTCGGCGCGCTATTGCTAGAATTCGGCCGCGCGCCACGCGCCAACCAGATTGCGGCGTACGACGATGAGAGCTACCACTACCTGACAGATTTGATGGCCGGCATCGGTGCGTA
>JBDHLU010000143.1:0-8969 GCA_039656555.1 Gemmatimonadota bacterium
TCCGTATACGCTTGCTGGAATCGGTAACATTACTGGAACGGATAGCCTCAACGTGAGTGGCATGACGCCGCACCACCTCACGAACGGACTCACCCGCGTTCTTGGTACCTTCAAGCCTGATGTCGTTCTCGCGGCCGGCGCCACCAACCTCGCTGATTGGGCCAGCGGCTTCCCCATGATCGGGTACCGAGAGCTTGCCAACGACCAGCGCGTCGTCGGTGTGACGGCGTGGGTAAACAACGCCTCCCAACCCGTCGTCGGCCCGCCTGCTGCTCCCGCCGGAGATTGGTGGCGTATGTGGCAGAACGCAATGGGCTGGGCTGGCAATGGCGGGACGCTGTTCTCGAGTCCACCCGCGACCTACACCATCGCTCCCGTTTCGCCCACAACTATTCGCCTGCCTGCCCAACGTGCAACCGACGTTCCGGTCTCGGAGCGCCACCAAAGGAACCGGCAGTAAGCGCAACTGAACGCCGATACGAACGGGGGCCGCCGCGACAACGTCGCGGCGGCCCCCGTTTTTTCTTCCAACCTTCTGGCTCTCTTACGCCGCAGCCCCCGCGTACACACTCACCTTGAACCGCTTCTTGTTCTTGTGCTCGAACTTGACGAAGCCGTCGATCAACGCGAACAACGTGTCGTCCCGACCCCGGCCCACATTATTGCCGGGATGCCATTTGGTTCCGCGTTGCCGAATCAGAATGTTGCCGGCACGGACCTTTTCGCCACCAAAGTGCTTCACGCCCAAGAACTTGGCCTTGGAATCACGTCCGTTTCGGCTGGATCCCATGCCTTTCTTATGTGCCATTCTAAGCCTTCACGTCCTTGATAACGATTTGTGTGT
Source organism: Gemmatimonadota bacterium (assembly GCA_039656555.1). Classification (GTDB taxonomy): domain Bacteria; phylum Gemmatimonadota; class Gemmatimonadetes; order Gemmatimonadales; family GWC2-71-9; genus CAMYLY01. The sequence goes on from JBDHLU010000143.1 coordinate 845, forward strand.
AGCCCTGCCGGTGCCCCGTCTTCTTGCGGTAGTTCTTGCGCCGTTTGAATTTGAACACCTGGATTTTGGGTCCGCGCGCATGCTCCACCACCTCAGCCGTCACCTTGGCACCCTTCACGGTGGGCGTGCCCGCTTTTATTTTCTCACCGTCACGGGTCAGCAGCACCTCGTCAAACGTGACCGTCTTTCCAGGTTCCACATCGAGGAGGGGCACCTGAATCGAGTCACCCGGTTGCGCCCGGAACTGCTGGCCGGCGGCCTTGAATATTGCGTACGTCATAGCCTACAAGGTTAAACGGTGTAGGGGGTTGGATCAAGTCTAGACGGTCGCCGTCAGGCGACTGCGTAGCGTTCAGTCACGTCACGTCCCGCCGGCTGCGAAACCAGGCGGAATTCATCCATGGAGATGATCGGGTCGTCCCGGAGGTCGATGTCCAATCCAGCGGTTCGCTGGAGATGCCGCATGAATTTGGGCTCCTCTTCCATCAGGTAGAGCGCCACTTCCGGGTGAACCCGGATCGTGAGACGCTGCTCCTTGTCGTCATGCGACACCCGGCGGATCGAGCGTTCCAAGCGCCGAACCACAACAGCCGGCTTGAATACCTTCCCGGACCCGTGGCAGGCGGGGCACGGGGCCGCCATCATGTCCCACAGGGCCGGCCGGACGCGCTGTCTCGTCATCTCGACGAGCCCGAGCGGCGATATTTGGAATGCCCTGGTACGGGCCCGGTCCCGACCGAGGTTGGTCCGGAGTTCGTGCAGCACTTTGTCGCGATTGCCCTGGGAGTCCATATCGATGAAATCGATCACGATAATGCCACCAAGATCTCGTAACCGGATCTGCCGAGCGATTTCGCGGGCTGCTTCGAGATTGGTGCGGAGAATCGTCTTTTCGGGGTCCTTGCGACCGGTGTACCGACCCGTGTTTACATCGATCGAAACCAACGCCTCGGTGGGTTCGACAATCACGTAACCGCCACTCGGCAGGTCAACCCGCGGTCGGAACAACTGTTGAATCTCGGGTTCGATCCCGAACTTGTCGAAAATCGGCTCTGCGTCGCGATAGTGCTTGACTCGATCGAGGAGGTCCGGATCCAATTCGCGCAGGTAGGCCTGTATCTCACCGTACAGCTGCTTGGAATCGACCATCAGCCGGTCGACCTTTTCGCTGAATGCGTCCCGAATCAGGGTACTCGTAAGTGACGCCTCACGATGGACCAGCACCGGTGCCTTGAGCCGAGCAAAACTCCCCTTTCGATTGACCTTACCCCAGGTGTCGAGGAGTGTCTTCAACTCACGTTTCACCTGACCGTCGTCCATCTCGCGAGCTACGGTGCGGACGATCACCCCACCTGAATCCTTGGGAAGGTATTGCTGGACCAGTTTTTTGAGTCGCGCCCGCTCGTCTCGCGAATCGATCTTTCTCGAGACGCCAATCCGGCTCGCGTAGGGCATGAAAACGAGGAATCGTCCCGCGAACGAGATCTGCCGGGTTACCCTAGGCCCCTTGGTAGAGATCGGCTCTTTCGTAACTTGGACCAGGATGTTCTGCCCGCGTTGGACATGATCCTGAATGTTGGGGATTTTTCGCTGGTTGTGGCCGTTACGACCGCGGGAAGGCCTGCCGCCTCGACCCCGCCCTCCCCGACCACGATTTCCGCCGGCGTCGTTTCCGTCGTTAGCGGCGTCATCGTCGTCGTCTTCATCTGGTTCGAGGAGATCTGCAGCGTGGAGGAAGGCGCTTTTTTCGGCGCCGATGTCGACGAACGCCGCCTGCATTCCCGGCAAAACCGCTTCAACTCTGCCGAGGTAGACGTTCCCTACTGTTCGGGAAATCTCCGGGCGGTCATGTAATAGCTCAACAAGTTTTTCGTCTTCCAAAATGGCCACGCGCGTCTCGCGGCGGCCGCCATTGATGATGATTTCTCTTTTCAACCTGGTTCCCCAATGCGGCCCGCACCGCCCCGACCGACGTCAAATACGTCGTGTCGGACCGAGCCCCGGACCGCCTGATGTCGTGGTTCGCCGACAAACCCATAATGGCTGCGGCGAACGTGAAGATGCTGAACATTTGTAGTCTAAGTATAGGTGGGAGAGTAACTTACGTCAACAACCCTAAGTCATCCGGTCACTTCGACCAGTTCTCCCAGGAGTTCTCGCGCGATGACGATCCGCTGAATCTCGGAGGTCCCTTCCCCGATTTCGCAGACCTTGGCATCCCGCATCATCCGCTCCACAGGGTAGTCCGTGGTGTACCCGTACCCGCCGTGCAGCTGGACTGCCTTGGTCGTGACTCGCATGCACAGCTCTGACGCGAAGAGCTTCGCCATAGCCGCCTCTTTCTTGTACGGAAGGCCCTGCATTTTGAGCCAAGCGGCATGGTAGGTCAGGTGCCGCGCGGCCTCGATCTCGGTTGCCATGTCAGATATGGCAAAATGGACCCCTTGGAATGAGGCGATGGCGCGACCAAACTGCTTCCGCTCCGACGTATACGTCAGGCACTCCTCGAGCGCACCCTGTGCAATGCCGAGGGATAAGGCCGCGATCCCGATCCGCCCGGAATCCAAGGTCTTGAGGAAATTGACGAAGCCCCTTCCCACCTGCCCGAGCACGTTCTCCTTGGGAACGATTACATCCTCCAGATACAGCTCGCGGGTATCCGACGCCCGCCAACCGAGCTTGTCTTCCTTCTTGCCGGCGCGAAGCCCATCCATTTTGGCAAGATCCGCCCGGTGCCCGACCCCAACTTCCTCGCATCGGGCAACGTCAACCGTGTCTTTGGTCACGATGAACGAAGTAATCCCGGTATTCCGCTTGGCAGGATCGGAGTCGGTTCGGGCGGTGATAACGAAGATCTCCCCGACACCGGCGTGCGTGATGAAGATCTTGGCTCCATTGATCACATAGTGGTCGCCCTTGTCTTCAGCGAAGGTCTTCGTGCCTCCGGCGTCGGAACCGGCCCCCGCCTCCGTCAAACCGAAGCCACCGAGCACCTGTCCTTGGGCCAAAAGCGGGACAAACCGGCTTTTTTGCTCGTCGTTTCCGAATTCGACGATCGGAGAGGTCCCCAGAGTGGTGTGCGCCGACACGGTAATGGAATGGCTGGCATCGACCCGAGCCAACTCTTCGACGATGAGGATATACGACAAATAGTCCATCCCAGCGCCGCCCAGGTCTGGATCCCATGTGGCACCGAGAAAACCCAGTTCGCCCATCTTCTTCACGTTCTCCCATGGGAACGTGCATGAAGCGTCGAGCTCCTTGGCTACAGGCTTGATTTCGTTTTCAGCAAAACCGCGAACCATCTCGCGGACTTGATGGTGATCGGAGGTCAGGAATGGGTGGTTTGGCATGCGGGGAATATACAGGGGGGACAGATGGGACAGATGGGACAGGGGGACTGTTATTCCATCCCTTTTGGACGCCCCAGAATCTCGCTCCAAATTACTGCGCGCTTCAGCGACACGGGGTTTCTTGGCAGTATGAAGCGCGGCGACAGGTTCCGGGAAGGCGCATCGAGTGGACGAATATATTGGTCGTGAAACTGCTCATGGCTCTCTTCGCCGGTGCCTTCCAGCGTCTCCAGGGCCGGCGGGGGCGGTAGCTCTCGCCGTACCGGCTCGGGTGGAGGTGGCGACGCGTCGGGAACTTGCTCCAGGACCAACGGCTCCCCCCGGGTCGCAGCCTCTGCCTGTTGTTGGAGTAACTCGAAGAACTCCCGGAACGACCCAGCTTGCTTTCTGGGTTCCAGTTTGGGGCGGTCGGTGGGTACAACGTGGTGCGGTTGCTCCCTCGCGGAAGCCTCCCGCGTGGCAGCCGCAACCTCCGGGCGAGGGCGTGGCGCCCTCGGCGTCTGCGGCGCCCTCCCGCCCGGCTTTTTCTTCTTGCGACCGAACAGGCCGCTCAAGAAGATGAGCGCCGCGAGAATGATGAGCTCGTCCATCTCTATTATTCGATGGGCGTTTGATCGCCGCTGTCGCCACTCTTGGAGATGGCGCTCCGCATTTGCGTATCACTCTCGACGTTGCGGTACCGCACGTAGTCCATGACTCCGAGGTTCCCTTTGCGGAATGCCTCGGCAATTGCCAGCGGCACCTGTGCCTCGGCCTCAACGACTCGCGCGCGCATCTCCTGCACCCGCGCCGTCATCTCCTGTTCCTCGGCAACCGCCATGGCGCGCCGTTCCTCGGCCTTCGCCTGCGCAATGCGTTTGTCCGCTTCCGCTTGGTCGGTCTGGAGTTCGGCGCCGATGTTCTTCCCAACATCCACGTCGGCAATATCGATCGAGAGAATCTCGAATGCCGTTCCGCTATCGAGTCCCTTCGCCAACACCGTCTTGGAGATGGCATCGGGGTTCTCTAGCACCTTCTTGTGCGTATCCGCGGATCCGATGGTCGAGACGATGCCCTCACCCACACGAGCTAGGATGGTCTCTTCACCTGCTCCACCAACCAGGCGGTCGATATTGGCGCGAACGGTCACCCGCGCGAGGGCAATGAGTTGAATGCCATCCTTGGCCATCGCAGCTACTCTGGGTGTCTGAATGACCTTGGGATTCACCGATACGGCGACCGCCTCGCGCACGTCACGACCGGCCAGGTCGATTGCAGCCGCGGCCGGGAACTTGAGCGCGATGCCAGCCTTGTCAGCCGAGATGAGCGCGTTGACCACGTTGGTCACATGGCCGCCGGCTAAGTAGTGAGCCTCGAGGTCGTTCACGTTCAGGCTCAGCCCCGCCTTGGTCGCATTGATCAACGGACGGACTACGAACGCGGGTTTCACGTTCCGCAACCGCATTCCGATGAGCGTCCGCAACTCGATTCTGACGCCGGCCGCAAGGGCCTCGATCCAGAGTCGGACCGGGATGAACGAAATGAGCAGCCAGACGGCGATGAGCGCCGCAACGAGAACGGCAATGCCTGCGTACGCACCAAATTGTTCCATGCCTCACATCCTATTCTTCAACTGGGGGCGGAGTTGAAACCGCCCCGTCACGAATGGGTTCCACCACATGGCGGTAACTCTCTGACCTGATCACGCGTACGCGCGTGCCCTCTTCCACAAATCCAATATCGGAAACCGCGTCGATGCGTTCACCCTTGACTCGCACGGTTCCAGCGGGTCGCAGGTCCGTCAGTGCGACGCCCTCATGCCCCACGAGGTCGTCACGCGTCGTTCCAGAAATGTATCCCGCCTCTCTCGATGTCGCCGTCTGCAAGAATATTCCGCGGAACCGTTTTGCCGTAGGAAGGTGTCTGACGAATACCCAGACCACTCCGACCACGATGGCAGCAGTGATTGCCATGACGCCGCTCGCCCGGGCCACATCGGGCCAAGTGGGCAAGCTGCTCAGGAGCGCGAGAAACGTTCCTGCACCGATGGCGAAGATGGCGATTAGACCGGCGATGCCGAAACCTGGCACGACGAACACCTCCAAGGCCAGGGCGATCAACCCAACGCTAAGCAGAATCACCTCTTCCCACCCCGCCAGCCCGACGATCAGGTGGCTGCCGAAAAATGCGCCGAGCGCCAGGACGCCGGTGGCACCGGCCAAGCCGAACGACGGAGTTTTGATCTCGATGATGAGCCCCAGCATGCCAAGCGAGAGCAGCAGCGGTGCCACAGCTGGGTGGGAGAGAAAGCGAACCAAACCCTCAGCCCAATTCACTTTGGCAACCACCGTCTCGGAACCAGTAAGGTCCAAGCGGTCCAGAAGATCTGCGAGGTTGTCCACTTCAGCTGCGGCAACCCCCAACTCAATGGCTTCGTTTGCAGTGAGCGTCAGCAGCTTCCCTTCCTCCACCACACCCTCGATCGCGATTTCTTCATCGACCATTGCCTCCGCAATCCTGGGGTCGAGCCCGCGCCGTTCGGCCAAGGCTCTGAATTCCCCCCGCATGGCGGAGACAATCTTCTCCGGAGCCTTTTCACCCGCCCCGCTGACCGGGGTCGCCGCCCCAATGGATGAACCCGGGGTCATGAAAATGGAATCGGCCGCCAGGGCGATCATTGCGCCGGCGCTCCAGGCGTGCACGTTCACGAGTGCGTACACCGGGATCTCGCTTGCCGCAATTGCTTTGACGATCCTTTGGGCAGCATCGACCCGCCCTCCCGGCGTTTCAATATCGAGGATTACCGCGACGGCACCTGCCTCGCTTGCCTCCCGAATACTCCGTTCGAGAAACGGGGCTACGCCCATCTCGATCACGCCCGACACCGGTACACGATAGACCGTTCTCTGCCCCATCAATGGTACCGGGGCCAAAAGCAGACTCGCCATCAAAAAAGAGGATACTCTCACTGCAAGAAACCTTTGGAAAACTCTATATCGGAAGGTAGCCAACTTGGAGATGTGGGGGGAAGGCAAAGAAAAACTGCGGTCGTTGAGCCGGGTTTTTGAGAGTTCCCGCTCGTCCCCTCCGACGAGATATCACCTGTGCCGGGCGGCAAGGCGCTCAAGCGACCGCAGTTTTTTTCTTGCTTGACCATACCCTATTGGAACTTTCGTGCCACATTAGGCGTTAGCCATAACTACCAATACCACACTCACTTACAAGACACACTTAAAGGTGTGCTTCATGGCCGAGTGTCCTGATTTATGGACATTTGTGCCGCTTTCCCGGCGGAATGCACTACCTCAGAGTGCGGTCCTGCTCCCTGCAGCATAGCACCGGTCGGTCAAGTATCGGTCAATAACGGGTCACCTACACCGATCGCATCCGGAACAGTTGACGAGCCGTTCGCCGAGGTAACCGAGCAACACTCGCCGTCGACACGAACGGCCGCTCACGTACCGTTTCATCGTAGCGAGCCCTGCCATCTTGACGGCTCGCTGCCGACTCCGGGCCGGGACTCGATCGGCACCGGACAGGAATCGAGCGAGTTTGAGGTCTTTCTTCACCCAGTAGAGGATGCACACCGACGGCTTGCCGTCCCTCCCCGCCCTTCCAGCCTCTTGATAGTACGATTCCGGCCGGGCCGGGATCCCGACGTGGGCCACCAGCCTAACGTCAGCCTTGTCGATGCCCATGCCGAAAGCGTTTGTCGCCACCATCACCCGAATGTCTCCGGAAAGGAACCGGCGTAAGAGGGCCCTTCGCGCACCGGCTGGTAGCGCGGCGTGATACGGTGCGGCATTGAACCCCCAACGGCGGAGGACCGTGGCGACCCCATCAACTCGGTTGCGCGTGGGGGCGTACACAATCGCCGTCCCATCGAGCCCCCGAAGCCTCAGCTTGAGCCGATGGAGCTTTTCACTTTCCGATGTGCAACGAACGGCCTCGAACGTGAGGTTCGGCCGGTCGAAGGACGTCGTGACCCGGACGTGATTGGAAAACCCAAGCACGGTGGCGATATCCCGGCGCGTCGCCGGAGTTGCCGTGGCGGTCAGCGCGATCGTCCCTGGCGAGCCGAGGCGCGTGCGATGCTTCCCGATGGAGCGAAAATGCGGCCGGAAATCATGCCCCCACTCACTGATACAGTGGGCTTCATCTATGGCAAGCAGTGAAATCTGACTGGGCTCGAGCTCTGACGCCAAGCGCGACATCCGTTCGGGTGCCACATACAGCAACTTGAGATGGCCGGTCCTGGCACGATTCCATACGGCCTTCTGCAGTTCGGCATCCTGCGTACTACTCAGGTATGCTGCGGGTACTCCACGCCTTCGGAGGGCGCCCACTTGGTCCTGCATGAGGGATATGAGTGGGGATACGACGATGGTGAGACCGGGGAGCATGAGCGCCGGAACCTGGAAACAGAGCGATTTCCCTCCGCCTGTCGGTAGGACGGCCAAGCAGTCCCGGCCAGAGAGTACGGCAAGAATGGGCCTTCGTTGCGCCGGCCGAAGACCCGTGTAGCCCCACACTTCTGCAACGACGGCTTCTGCCTGTTCGATCTTGGATGTCGGCGCCTGATGGGGATCCTGCATCCAACACCCTGCACCATCTACCACATCCATCCAGCACCGAATAACGCCGACGGGGGCAAAAAACGCCCAGCTCCCACCAACGGAAAAGCCCAGGGATGCGCCCTGGGCTCTGTGTCGCGCCAAACGCGACCTCCGCTTCGCTCTCACCCTCACACTAAACCCGACCAGCAATCCGGCAAGGCTTACGCAAATCAATGT
>JBDHLU010000144.1:0-8898 GCA_039656555.1 Gemmatimonadota bacterium
GATGCCGACAGCCGTGTCCGCACTGTCCGGCATCCACGTGAAATCACGGTCAGCCTCCATCAGTATCCAGGGAATGTTGGCTCGCGCCACCTGTAAGATCATCGCGTCGCGGAGTGGGCCGGACACGATCAGTGCGTCGTCTCGTGATGATCCGCGCCATGCGCTGTCGCTGGCAAACAGCCGAAGCTCTCGATGCGAGGCGTATTGTATGTCCACCATCAGTTCATCGGGCCGGCGAAAGATGCGGGAGACGATCCCATGGTCCCCGTTTACGGTGGCGATCGTGGCCTCGACAGAGTACCCCGAGATTCGGTCCAGGGCCTGGCGTCCACCATACTCCTCGAGAATGCGTTCGATGATTGCGTCGGCAGGTTCCTGTGAATGCAGTGGTCCCGGCGCTGCCAACCAGCCAACGGTGGCGATGAGGACAAGGACGGACTGGGACATGTGCCCAAAGATACGGAGTCGTGGTGGGTGCCGCGAACACGGTGAGGTCGCGACCTGTCCGCCGAGCCCGTATCTTCGCCTGATCCATGGCCTCGATCTAGCTGGCGGCGGCGTTGTGGAGTGTGTCTACGTCTTCTATTTCCGGGTGAAAGGCATTTAGTGAATGAGATTCTGAAGGACGTCCTGGAGCCTGGGCTAAAGGTGGTGTTCTGCGGATCCGCGGTCGGGCCCAAGTCGGCGGCCAAGGGTGCCTACTATGCCGGACCAGGTAATCGCTTCTGGTCGACCCTAGCTGAATGTGGTCTCACTCCAGCCCGTCTCGATCCTTCTGAATTTCGGACACTACCAAAATACGGAATCGGCCTGACCGACCTCGTGAAGACCCATGCGGCACTCGACGCTAATCTCACCGACGAATGGGATGTGGCCGCGTTCCAGAAGAAGATCATTCGATTCGAGCCCGAGGTCGTGGCGTTCAATGGCAAGCGCGCCGCTCGAGAGTATTTCGGAAAGAAGGTTTCGTATGGCGTGCAGGATGAACGGATCGGTTCCGCGAGCGTGTTCGTTCTGCCTTCGACTTCCGGTGCCGCGAGAAAATTTTGGGACGTAGCCGAGTGGCAAGTGCTAGCCAAGGAGGTGAGGACCGAACGTGGGTAGGCGACGCTTCACTGAGCCGGAGCCGTCTGGGCCCATCGACACGCTGCACGGTGCCGCCGCGGTGGCCGAACTCGACCTTCACGGAGAGACCGCTGATTCCGGAAGCCAGAAGGTGGAGTGGTTTCTCGAACGCTGGGCCGGGGAGCAGCCTGGCGCTGTGGTGCGAATCATCACCGGCAAGGGCAATCGCTCGACCGCCGGGGCTGTCCTCCTGCCGATGGTGCGCGATCTCTTGAATGGTGCGGTCGCTCATCGCATCGAAGATTGGACGACCGAAAGGGGCGGGGGGTCGGTAGTAGTGCGGGTGAAAGGGCAGGGGGTGAGGTAACCCTCAGCTTGCCAGGCCTTCCTCCTCTTCGATTTCTTCGGCGAGGGCCTCTTTCGCGGCGGCGACCAACTTCTTGGGGTCGACGGGTTTCGACACGAACCGCGTGACGGTGCCCGGCACCCCACGCCACGACACGTTTTCCCGCATGTTCTCGGAAAGGTAAACTACGCGAAGGTCCGGCGTCGCCTCTTGCAGTTGATCGACGAGCGTGAAGCCGCTCACTCGCGGGAGCATGAGGCTCGTCACCAGGAGATCGATGGACTCGGGGCCACCATACAGCATCTGCGATGCGTCATGGGCGCTCGCTGTGCTTTCGACCGCGAACCCTTCACTCTCCAAGGCCTCGACAAGTGCGCGCCGCACGTTGGGGTCGTCATCCACGACGAGCACACGCTGCTGGTGCGCCGGCATCGCCAGGGACAGCCGCGGTTGCGAGGCCCGCGGTTCCAGCTCGCCTATGACTTCAATGCGGTCGCGGCCCGCCGCCTTCGCAGCATAGAGCGCGCGGTCGGCTGACGCGACCAGGACCTCGTAGGAGCCCATGCCTTTCCTAAACTCGGCGATGCCCGCGCTGCTCGTGATCGTGCCCCAGGCGGACGGTGCCGCCCGGAGGTCGTTTAGGACCTTATTGGCGAAGATCAGCATGCCTTCGGCGTTGACGTCAGTGACGATGGAGATGAATTCCTCACCCCCGTATCGGGCGGACAGGTTGTGATGGCGGGTGTGCTTCTGGAGCACCCCGCTGAAGATCCGCAGCACCTCGTCGCCCGCTGCGTGACCGTGCCGATCGTTGAACTGCTTGAAGTGGTCGAGGTCCCACAGGACGACGGCAAGCAGTCGTCCGCGCATCGCGGCTGAAAACTCGCGGTCCAGAAACTCCTCGCCGTGGCGTCTATTGGGTAACCCCGTGAGTTGGTCGGATAGGGCGAGCTGCTCGGCTTGCTGTTGTTCCTGGCGGAGGAGTTCGGCGAACACCGAGACTGCTGATGAAAGGATGGCGTACGCGATCGCAACCACCACGAACCCCGTCCAGTTCACGGTGGCCAGGCCGAAGCCGCTGACGATTATTAGCGCGACGGCGAGCCCCGACATGCCGATGCCACTGGCAACCGATCCACCCTTCAGGCCACGGTAGTAGGCCATCATGAACACGGGCACGAGGGCAACCAGCCAGATCAGCGGTCCATAGTCACCTTCGGTAAACGATCGGAGACCGATGGTGAGCCCGAACGGCACCACGATACCCAACGCGGAGATAGCCGCGGCGGGCACGGTCGGTGATCGGCGAGTCAAAGGGCGCGGTCGCTGTGAATCATGAGTAGGTGCCTCTCTAGTAGGTGCCTCTCTCGAAACCTGCGGGTCGCTGAAGATATTGCGGGGCAGCGCGGCCGCCAGAGCAGGCGAGGGTTGTTACGGGACCGCGTGGATTTGCCCAGTGTCGCATGATATGGATGATGTACGTATACTGTATGCATGTCATCTTCTGAACACACAGCCGCGGGACGCAAGGTGCGGAAGACTCTGAACATCGACGCCGCCAAGCTCAAGCGAGCCAAGGAATTCCTCGGTCTCGATACGGAGACTGATGTCATCGACCACTTGCTGGATCGAGTCGAATACGAGCGAGAACTTGACGAGGTGCTTCGCAGCGCCTCGCCCTCCTGGAAATCGTTCAGGACACCGCTGGCGAAGCGGGGTCGTCGATGACAGTGGTGCCAGACACCAACATCTGGATCGGGTGGCTCGCACACCGTACGCTCGACCGGGACGCTTGGGGTGGAGCGCTGGGACGCGTGCTCGTGTCGACCATCGTACTACAAGAATTGTGGGCTGGAGTAAGCAACGTTGCCGAACGTGCGGATCTACGCCGCATATACGAGTTGGCACGGCGCCGGCGAACCCTCTCCAATCCACCGGCAGTTGCGTGGGTGCTTTCGGGCGAGGCACTCCAGGCGCTGCGTACGCGCCGATCGATCGGATCGGCCCGGCTCCGAGCCTTGCGAAACGACGCGCTGCTTGCGGCTACGGCCTTTGCTGAAGGCGCCACAATCATTACGCGAAACACGCGGGATTTCGAGTTGCTCTCCCATGTGATGCCGGTAGCATTTCGGGCACCGTGACTCGTGGCCCCTGGCCACATCACTTGCTCGCTGCCGCTTCCTCCCACACTTTGTCCAAACCTCCCGCAGGAAGATCCAATGATCCCGTCCATCGCTCGCAAGCTACTCGCCCCAGCGATCGCCCTCACGCTACCGGTCTCCTTGAATGCCCAGGCCGCCTCGCCCGAGGCCGACGTCACATTCACCCAGGACATTGCGCCGATTCTGCAGCAGAGCTGCCAGCGGTGCCATCGGGTTGGGGGCGTCGCACCGATGGCGCTCGTCGAGTACGACACGGTGCGGGCCTATGCCAGGAAGATCAGGCGCCGGACCAGTATTCGTGACCGCATGGGCGCGATGCCGCCGTGGTACGTCGAGAAAGAAATCGGTATCCAACACTTCAAGGACGATCCCTCGCTGAGCGATGAGCAGATCGCCGCCATTGCCACTTGGGTGCGAAACGGAACTCCGGAAGGTGACCCCGCAGACATGCCGGCGCCGCTGGTCTTCGACGACGCGGTCGGTTGGACGTCAGGGGAACCGGATCTGATCGTGTCGACGCAAGAATTCCTGGTGACGGGTGAGGCGCCCGATTGGTGGGGAGACATCAAGAGCGTGCCCACTGGGCTCACCGAAGACCGCTACGTAGCCTCGGTCGAAATCAGGGAGATCAACAACGTCAAGGAAGGTGGTGCGCTCGATCGGGAAACGGTCGGCGGGTTGTACGTTTTCCATCACATGGTATGGAGTACGCGGGTGCTTGACGACCCCGAAGCGCGATCGATTACCTGGCCCGTGCACGAAGTCGGTCGGAACCCGGACATTTTCGATGCCAACGCCGGCCGGCTCTTGAAGGCCGGTTCGAGCGTCATGTCCAGTTCGACCCACCTGCACTCGAACGGCCGCGACACCAAGGCGCATCTCGAGATTGGGTTCAGGTTCCACCCGCGGGGCTACGAACCGGAATACCGGCCGATCTTTCTTGGCCTGGGCAACGGTTCCGATATCGACATCAAGGCCGGAGAGACAAACCAGGAGCTCCACGCCTACGTCGTGCTGCAACAGCACACGAAGATCGTCACGTTCGAACCGCATCTGCATGCCCCAGGGTACCGGATGTGCCTGGAGGCAATTTGGGGGTTCAACGTGGAGACCCTCTCGTGTGTCGGCTACGACCACAACTGGGTCCGCGGCTACGCCTTTGACGATGACCACCAACCCTTGCTGCCGAAGGGAACGGTCCTCCACATCATTGGCTACATGGACAACACGCCTCGCAACCGCAACGTCCCCGACACGAGGAACTGGCAGGGATCGGGCAACCGCTCCGTGTCCAACATGTTCATCGACCTGGGCATGCAACTGGCCCTCACCGAGGAGCAGTTCCTGGAGGCGATGGCTGAGCGGCGGGAGAATCTGGGGCTCACGGCGAACGATCATGTCATCGGGTGTCCACTTTGCCTCGTCATTCCGGGGAGCCGCTAATGAGGCCGCAGATGACGCAGATTCCGCAGATCTCCCGTCTGGTTTTGGCGTTCGCCGCGGCTGTGGTCGTCGCCCTGATCCTACCGGAGAGGGTGCACGCCCAACTCACCTACCAGGAAGGGCAGAACGTTTCGCCCGCGTACGAGGGATGGTTGGAAAACGACGACGGGTCGTTCAGTCTCGTATTCGGATACATGAATCGCAACTGGCAGGAAGAGCTCAACGTTCCGGTGGGTCCCGACAACAGCATTTCTCCCGGGACCGCAGATCAGGGACAGCCAACTCGCTTCCTGCCGCGCCGCAACCGATTCGTGTTCAAGGTTCGCGTGCCGGCCGACTTCGGCGACCAAGAGATGGTGTGGACGCTGACGACGCGGGGAAAGACGGAGCACGCGTACGGGTCGCTCCGGATGGACTACAAGCTAGACAACATGGTGATCGCTTCCGAAACGGGGGCGCTCGGTATTGGTGTGAGTGACTCCGCGTCGCGCGCCAACACTCCCCCCACGGTCACACTCGAAGGCGTTGAACTTCGGAGAGCCAAAGTCGGCGAGCCGGTGACGTTGGTTGTCTACGTCGTTGATGACAACCTGCCCAGGCGACGGCGGCGACGCCCGCCTGAGGATCCCACGAAATTGACGGAGGGACAGTTGCGACCTCCAATGAGGATCACGGTCGACAAGGTCGTGGGGCTGAACCTCGCGTGGTTCGTCTTGCGCGGCGAAGGCGCCGTGACCTTCGATCCTCTCCAAGTAAAGGTGTGGGAGGACACGCGGACGGGTGCGAACTCACCATGGGCGCCGCTCTGGGTGGCCCCCGACGTACCCGAAGGCGGTCGTTATGAGATCCGAGTGACGTTCGACCGGCCGGGGACCTACGTACTACGGGGCCGCGCGGATGACGGTGGCCTGTATGACGACGTGGATGTGACGATCGTCGTGGGGCCGGTGACGTAGCCCCCTAGCCCCCTAGTCCCTATGGCCCAGTCGCAGTGCGTGACGCAAACGGATCCTCGCGTGAGTCGCAGAATGCGCACCGCAGCCCCGGATCATCAAAGAACCCGAAGGCGCCGCAGAACTCGAACTCATCGGCGGCGCACGTGATGGAGCAGTCGCCCGACGCCGCACAGTTGGTGCAGACGTTACCAGGACACGATTCCAGGGCTCCACCTCCGCACGCGGCAACGCCGAATGCGGCAGCGATCGTGAGCAGGAAGCTCACCGACAGAATCCTCAACATCCTTGTGTAGCGCATACGTGCCTCCCTTCATCTTGCGGGCGTTGCATCGGGGAGGGAGAGACGGTCGGAGCAGAGCCGAGAAGCCGTCTCATGCAGCCCGTTCGTTGGCTAAGGTAGGCTTCCAGTCGGGCTTCGGCAACAGGCTCCCGCCTTGGGATCGCTGGACGACACCGGGTTGAAGATGGATCTTACCAACCCATGGAATTCAGTAAGGAACCACACCGCCTGATCGTTGCCTTCGGGCGGGCCGATGCTGTTGCCGGAGCCGTGATCCTTGTCGGGGTCGCGGCCGGCCTCGCGGTATTTTTCGGGATCCGGAGTTCGAGCGCGTCCGGCACCAACCCGCCGCCACCTGCGGCCGACGTCTGGGCTGCCACGCCCGTATTCACGATCGAGACCGACGGTCACCCATCGACAGGCCCGGCGGATGCACCGGTGACCATCGTGGAATTCACCGACTACGAGTGTCCGTTCTGTGGGCAGCACGCTCGGCAGGTTCTTCCGGCACTGCTCGCGCCGTGGGGCGACACGCTGCGTTACGTCGTCCGAAATTTTCCTAACCTCGTGCTGCATCCGCGCGCGCTGCAAGCTGCGGAGGCGGTGGAGTGCGCGCACCGGCAGGGCCGGTTCTGGGATTATCGAGCGTTACTGCACGAACTCCCGCTCGATCTGTCGACTGGGCGGTTGGCGTCGGCGGCAGTCCAGTCCGCAATCGACACGACACGGTTCCGGGCGTGCGTCGAGGAGCGCGCCACGCGCGAGGTCGTTGCGCTCGATCTGCTGGCGGCGTGGGAAGCTGGGGTGTTCGGGACACCGACGTTCTTCGTGAACGGCCGGCGGTTCGGGGGAGAGCGCACGCTCGACCAGCTGAACGAACTTGTTCGCTTGGCGCTCGCAAGTGGATCCCAAGGTCGGTGACAGGGGTGCGGTAGTGGCCGGATGCTCGGTGCTATGACCTCTATCACCTTGGGGATCGACGATTTCCGGAATCTCTGACGAGATGGTACCGCGTTGTCCGAATACTATGGTCGGAAATATGAGCGCAAGGAGTAGCGCCGTCGGGTCACGATCGATGATAGGCAGGGAGTACCGAAGGAGCAAGCGACCTCACTCCCTACCCACTCCGTTGCCTCGCCTCTGAATACTGCCACAGCGCACGATCGATGTCGCGCATGGAGAATCCGGTGCGTCGTTGTAGCCGGCGAACGAACTGGGTGTACGCCCACCAAAATGGGAAGTCGTACCTCGGAGGCTTCGCGTACCCCAGCGACCACAACGCGCGGTAGTCGATGATCGGATACGGTTTGCGATCACAAAAATGCAGTATCACCGAGGCGGTCGGCCAGCTCACGCCTTGGAGTTGACGCAGCAAAACCATCTTCGCTTCATCGTCCTTGCATGCTAACGCGACTCTGGTGAGTTCCCTGACCTTAGCACTCACGTTGGTCGCCACTCGCGACTGCGTGCGCGGAGACTTCCAGTAGCAAATCTCCAGCAGCTCTTGCCGCGTCAGGTATCCCCGCTCTCTCACGCGCCGGCGGAGCCCACCGTCAACTAGGTCTCCGCTGTCGTCGGCGTACTTCGCGGCCCAGTCCGGAATGTCCCGCTCGGGAAAGCGCAAGAAAAACCGATAGCCAATGGTGTTCCGCGCCTTATGACCCACCCGTTACCCCCTTTGCCAAACTGCTTGAATGGTAGCTCTCATTTGTCTCCAGGACCCCCGCGCTGGCGGTGGGCGCCTAGTAACGGTATCGTGGGGCCCTAACCGTCGGCGAGTTCCCGGCAAAGCGGTACCGATACTCGCGAGGCCCCTTCCAGTCAACCACAGGTGATACCATGAAGCATGCCTCCCGCACTCTGGCCCTAGCCTTTTCCGCTGTTACGGTAGCGACACCTCTCGTCGCGCAGATGGAGGATGTCGAGATCCGCACGGTTCCCGTGGCCGATGGCGTGTACATGTTGATGGGGAGTGGCGGCAACATAGGTCTTTCGATTGGCGAGGACGGTGCCTTCGTCATCGACGATCAGTATGCACCACTCACCGACAAGATCCTCGCGGCCATTCGTGCACTGACCGACAAGCCCGTGAGCTTCGTCATCAACACGCACTGGCACGGCGATCACACCGGTGGTAACGAGAACATGGGGAAGGCGGGTGCCATCATCGTCGCGCACGAGAACGTCCGCGTGCGGATGAGTGAAGAACAGTTCATCGAGGCGTTCGACAGCCGCACTCCTCCGGCGCCGGTCGGCGCGCTGCCCGTCATTACCTTCACCGACGCGGTGACCTTCCATTGGAACGGCGACGATATCCGAGTCTTCCACGTCGAGCACGCGCATACCGACGGCGATGCGATGGTCCGTTTTGGCCACGCGAATGCCGTGCACATGGGAGACACTTACTTCAGCGGCATGTATCCATTCATCGATGTGTCGACCGGTGGTGGCATAGATGGAGTGATCCGGGCAGCGGCGTTAATTCTAGAAACGGTCGATGACAACGCCCAGATCATTCCCGGCCACGGAGACCTCTCCAACAGGGCTGAGCTACGCGACTACTGGGAGATGCTCATCACTGTGCGCCTCCGGATGCGCAAGCTCATCGACGAGGGCAAGTCCAAGGAACAGATCGTGGCCGCCAAG
>JBDHLU010000145.1:0-8874 GCA_039656555.1 Gemmatimonadota bacterium
TGTAGCACCGGATCCCAAACCAAGAAGAGTCGAACATCAGCTCGATGCTCGGCCGGTACCGGGCCGTCGTCCACGTCCGATCCGGAAGCCGCACGTCTGGGACGTCGGGCGACCAGACGGTCCGCACACTCCCACTCCAGTCGCCCTCGAAGGCACAATCGATGCGTTCGAGACGACCGATCGGTAGGTTATCGATGATCCGCGAGAGATCGGGGTCCATAGAAGCTCCAGGTCAGGTTCAAGCCTTCCCACAGACGGATATTCGCCAGAAACCCACAACGGCGCACCCTCGTAAGATCGACAGACCTATGAAGCCACTCTTTCGTACCACTGCCCTGTTGCTGACGCTGGGTTCGCCAGCATTCGGCCAGACTGCGTCGCCTCCGGGCGCGGCAGCCCGCATTGAGCAATACGTGTACGATCTGGCCGATGACAGCATGATGGGGCGAGTAACGGGTACGCCGGCGTATTTGAAGGCAGCGGCCTATGTAGCGGAGACACTCCGCGCCGTGGGCGTGCAACCTGCCTTCTACGACGCCGGCTCTTCAGTGGAAGGGTACTTCCACGAATTCGACGCGCACGCGGAAAGCTTGGGCGGCGAATCAGTGCGGACATACAACGTCGTGGGCGTCCTGGAGGGGACAGATCCATCCCGCCGCAACGAATACGTCGTGGTGGGGGCGCATGTGGACCACATCTCGTGGCCGGACAAGACGCAGATTTACAACGGTGCGAGTGACAACGCGTCCGGCGTAGCCACCGTACTCGAAGTAGCCCGTCGGTTCGCAGCCGATCGACCACCCCAATCGATGTTGTTTACCTTATTCAGCGCCGAGGAAGTGGGAAAGCTTGGGTCCTTGGCGTTTGTCGATCTCATGAGCGAAGCGGAAGCCGATTTGCTCGCCTACATCAACATCGATGATGTCGGACATCTCGAGACCGAATCGACTGGGCGACCGATCATCGGGTTGTTACACGGCAATCTAAAATGCCCTGTCTTGATCGAAACGGCGCTCGAGATTGGAGCGACAGTAGATCTTGCCGTTACCGATATCGATCGGAAGAAGTCGTTCACGCGAAGCGACCACTACTCATTCTTCGCCGCAGGGCTCCCCGTCTTGTTCTTCACGTCTGGGTTCGAGTACGATGAGTACCACCAGCCTACTGACGTTCCCAACACGCTCGATTACCAGCAGCTCGCCCGAGTTGCCGAGCTGGTGAACGGTGTGGTGTGGGCGATCACCGCAAACGAGGCAGACTGCACCGTGCTGGGACGTTGATTCCACCCTTGGTCATTCTGGAAACCGATCGCGTCACGTTACGCCCGTTTCACCCAAACGATGAAGCAGCCCTTGTTCGTGTGTTCGACGACGCGTACGCGCGGCGGTTCTATCCTGACATGGCCGACATGGCCGGGGCGCGACGCTGGATCGCAAAAAATCTCGAGCGGTATGCAACCGATGAGTTCGGGTTGTGGGCCTTGTGCCTGCGATCGACAGGGGAGCTAGTCGGCGACTGCGGGCTGACCAACCAAGCCGTCGAACAAGCAACAGAAGTGGAAATTGGATATCACCTGCGTGCTGACCATCGAGGCCGCGGCCTTGTTACCGAGGCAGCTTTGGCGTGCATGCACCATGGGTTCATGACCGTCGGTGCCACACGCCTCGTTTCGATGGTACATCCCGAGAATCCTGCGTCCATGGGAGTGGCTCGGCGCATCCACCAACATACTCGCCGATTCGAACGTCTAGGGGACCTGTATCACTTGTTCTACACCGAGCAGACCGAGTGGCCCATTGAAGCACAACGTTCCTGAGGCTATGGAACACAACTCACGCGCGTCATCTGGAGTTCGAACCCTCGCATACCATCGGGACCAGGCCCCTCGACCCGCGCCATCCAAGCATCGGGTCCCGTATGCACGTAGGTAATCCTCTGCGGAAAATCGTGCGTTAAGTTCTCAACGACAAAGCTCGAGTCGGTAACCTCAGTGGACGTGAACGATGCCTCAGCTTGCCCGGAGGGGTTAGCCGTGAATACCAGTCGGCCTTCGTGCTCACGAATCATGACCTGCTCGTATTCGCGGGTCGCCTCGTTCACGACCGTACGGCTTGCGCCAAGCATCATGCCACCCGCGGGAGCCATCCAAATCTCGATCGTCGCTCGGTCGCCGCTTCGGCGTTCCCAGCAGCCAGCCAACCACTCGACATCGTGGATGCTCGCGCTGGCGCTTGGTGACTGGCCAACGGCCACCATTGGCATTGCAACCGATGGCACTAACAACAGGAACAACAAACGAGTCAAGCCCATGGCGACCACGCTGTCGATGATGAACAGAGACTAACGCAGTTCACCAACCAGCGATACCTTCAGTCCGTACCCACTCAGAGGGCAGTGATGTTCTTCCAACGTCGTGACTCATACGACGTCTGCATCGTCGGTTCCGGCGCAGGTGGTGGCATGGCTGCGAAGGTTCTGACGGAGGCCGGCGCCAACGTGGTGATGCTCGAGGCAGGACCGATGTGGGACAACACCACCGACTCCGCCATGTTCAAATGGAACTACGACTCTCCGCGACGGGGCGCGTCGACCCATGAGCGACAATTTGGCGAGTTCGGCGCCAACCTCGGTGGGTGGTCGCTTGACGGCGAGCCATACACACGAGCGCCGGGCACACAGTTCGATTGGTTCCGCTCCCGTATGCTGGGTGGCCGGACCAATCACTGGGGACGCATCTCGCTTCGATTCGGTCCCGACGACTTTCGTCGCCGCACACTGCAGGGACTCGGCGATGACTGGCCAATTACCTACGATGATATCGAGCCGTACTACGACAGGGTCGATCGACTGATCGGTCTTTTTGGAAGCCACGAGAATTTTCCGAACGCACCCGACGGCATTTTCCAGCCGCCACCACAGCCCCGCTGTTGGGAGCTGCTGATCAAGCAGGGCGCCGAACGAATCAATGTTCCGATGATTCCGTCGCGACTCTCGATATTGACGAAGCCCTTGAACGGACGGCCAGCGTGTCACTACTGCGGTCAGTGCAACCGCGGGTGTAGTACGAACGCGAACTTCACCTCGCCCAACGTACTGATCCTACCCACGCTCAACTCAGGCAAGCTGACCCTACACACCGACGCGATGGTTCGAGAGGTCACAGTCGACAGCAATGGCCTGGCAAACGGGGTCCTCTATATCAACAAGGAGACCGGCCGCGAGCAGAGAATCGACGCGCGCATCGTCGTGCTCGCTGCCAGCGCGTGCGAATCCGCGCGCATTATGTTGAACTCGACTTCCACCCACCATCCGGGCGGCCTCGCCAATTCCAGCGGGAAGGTTGGCCGGTACTTGACCGACACTACCGGGACGGACGTGGCCGGGTTCATTCCGGCTTTGATGGATGGCATCCCGCACAATGAAGACGGCGTGGGTGGCGCGCACCTCTACGCTCCATGGTGGCTCGACAACGACCAACTCGACTTCCCGCGCGGCTACCATATCGAGATCTGGGGTGGACGCGGCATGCCGGGATACGGTTTTATGGGCAACATCCATGACCTGCAAGGTGGCGGCTACGGCGTGGACCTGAAGAACGACTATCGTCGCTACTACGGCTCGGTGGTTGGAATGTCAGGTCGCGGCGAAATGATCCCCAACGAAGATTCGTATTGCGAGATCGATCCGAACGTGGTCGACAAATGGGGCATCCCGGTCCTGCGTTTTCACTTTAAGTGGAGTGATTACGAACACAACCAGGTCAAACACATGCAGGAGACCTTTCGCACCATCATCACGGAAATGGGCGGAGAACCTTTTGGGACCATGCCCACTCGCGAACAAGGCTACGGCATCGCCCCGGGTGGCCGCATCATCCACGAACTCGGTGTGGTCCGTATGGGCGCATCGCCCACGAACTCAGTACTCAACCAGTGGTGCCAATCACACGACACGAAGAACCTGTTCGTTGTCGATGGCGGTCCACTCGTCTCCCAACCAGACAAGAATCCGACCTGGACGATCCTCGCGTTGAGCTGGAGGGCGAGTGACAAAATCACGGAGCTACGGAATGCTGGAACAATCTAAGAGGGGCGGAGGACGAAGGGCGGAGGACGCAGAACACACGCTGGATCGACGGGAAGCGATTACGGCTATGGTTGCCACTGGTGCGCTGTTTGTGGTGACACCGTCTGAAATTGCGAGAGCTGTTCGTCTCCGCCCTTCGCCCTCCGCTCTTCGCCCCCATCAAGCTCAATTCTTCACCCCCCACGAGTGGTCAACCGTCCGCCTGCTCGTCGACATCATCATCCCTCGCGATGAGAAATCCGGATCGGCGACCGACGCCGGTGTCCCCGAATTCATGGATTTCGTCATGATGGATGGTGACGACGATCGACGCACGGCCATGCGCGGTGGGCTCGCGTGGCTGGACACCGAGTGCCGCGAACGATTCAATGGGTCGAACTTCATTGACTGCACCGACGACCAACGAAGGGTCGTGCTCGATGAAATCGCTTATCCAGAACGAGCCCCTGAACACTTGAGTCACGGTGTTCGGTTCTTCAATTCGTTCCGCAACATGACCGCGAGTGGATTTTGGTCGTCTAAAATGGGAGTGGAAGACCTTCAGTACATGGGCAACACTGTTGTGCCAGAATGGACGGGATGTCCCGAAGAACAACTCGGCAAACTGGGCCTGGACATATGACCAAAAGACTTGGCATCGGCTTCATCGGCTCCGGTTTCAACGCGAAATTTCACATGCAGGGCATGGTTGGCGTGCGTGATGCCGACGTTCGCGGTGTGTGGAGCCCGAACAAGCAAAACGCGGCCAACGCCGCCAATTACGCCCGGCAACTCGATGTCGGCGACGCAAAGGCCTACCGGTCGATCGGCGCGATGGTGGCCGACCCCGCCATCGACGCAATCTGGCTCTGCGGGCCAAACCACGCGCGAATCGAAAATGTTGAAGAGGTGGTGGACACGCTCGCCCGCGGCAAGGGTTCCCTCAGGGGCATAGCGGCCGAGAAACCGCTGGCGCGAAACGTGGAAGAAGCGCGTGAGGTCACCAGGCTCGTGAAGAGTGTACGCCTGAAGCACGGCTACCTCGAGAACCAGATATTTGCCCCACAAGTCGATCTCGGGCACGCCCTACTATGGAATAGGGGCGCCGCCAATTCCGGCCGGCCGTACCTGGCCCGGGCTGCCGAGGAACACGCCGGACCGCACATGCCATGGTTCTGGCAAGGCAAGCTTCAAGGCGGTGGCGTACTGAACGACATGATGTGCCATTCCGTACTGGTCGTCCGTCACCTGCTGACGCGACCCGGCGATCCGTTATCGACCGTGAAGCCGAAGCGAATCACTGGACACATCGCGAGCCTCAAGTGGACCCGTCCCGAGTACGCGAGAGAGCTCTCCCAGACCATGGGCCGCGCGGTGAACTACAAGAAGGCCCCGGCTGAAGATTTCGCGAACGTCACGATCGATTTTCAGACGGACGATGGCTACATGGTCATCGGCGAAGCGACGACGTCGTGGAGCTTCGTGGGTGCAGGCCTACGCTTGTCGTCCGAATTGTTGGGTCCAGAATATTCAATGCAGTGGAATACGCTCGATTCTGGGCTCAAGCTTTTCTTCAGTCGCCGCGTGCGGGGGAAGGCAGGAGAAGATCTCGTCGAGAAGCAGAACGCCGAGGTCGGATTGATGCCCGTTGTCGCAAATGAAGCTGCTGCCTACGGGTACGAAGCAGAAGACCGTCATTTTGCTCGCGTGTTCCTGGGCAAGGAAAAACCGCGACTCACGTTCGACGATGGTATCGAGGTCGTCCGCATTTTGATGACGGCGTACATGAGCGCCGAACAGGGAAAAACGCTGAGCTTCCCGCCGAAGAACCTCGATGGCTTCAAACCCAAGGTCGCGAAAGGAACGTGGAAGCCGTAATGCATCTCGTCGCGTTAGCTTTGACGCTGGTCGCCCAACAGGGAGTTGGCGCCTCCGACCCAGCCTACTCACCCGATGGCCGCTTGGCGGTTGCCGTTCGGGGTGACATCTGGATCCAACACGATGAGCAGTGGACGCAGGTGACCTCGGGACCGGCAATCGACCACCAACCGGCGTGGGCGCCGGCGGGTGAGATCATCTTCTCGTCCGACAGGTCGGGCAATTTCGATCTCTGGCGCGTCACACCCGGCGCGCTGCCGTTTCGAATCACTACCTCACCCGAGCACGATGCCGAGCCGACGGTTCGCCCCGATGGAACGATCTTCTTCGTTCGCGGGGGTGGGGCAACAGCCCGGATTTGGAAACGCGACCTAGACGGCGCTGAAAACCGTGTCACCGAAGGCAAGACTCCGGAACGGTGGCCTGCTGTGGCTGCCGACGGTCGCATGATTGCCTACGTCGCGATTGCGGAGGGACCTGACCAGCTCCACGTGCGGTGGTTTGACGGTGACTCCTCCAAGACGATCACTTCGAGAAACGGGATCGAACACCTGGCATGGGCACCTGACGGCACCCGCCTCACATTTACGACACGATCCGGCAATGCCGGTGTTTGGATCACGCCGATTGACGGATCCTACACCAATCTGGTAACGCCCAGGGTCGCCGCCTCCGCCTGGCAACCCGGCCAGGAACGCATGGTACTCGTTGGGCTCCCACCCTCGGAACTCGGCTACAACGGCGATCCCGACCGCGTCGGCGATCGAGCCACGTCGACCGAACTACCCACCTTCGGCAGGATGTGGTCCCTGAATGCCCCACCGGGCATCGATTTCGGGTTGAGCGAAATCGCGGTGACGGTGGGTGACCGCGCCACATTGAACGCCCAGGCATTCGATCGGATGTGGGGACGGACTGCCCGACTCTACTATGATCGGCCCGGCAGCGAAGATGCTCGCGACCTATGGAACGACTTGCGAACCAAGTATCGACCCCAGGCCTTGGACGCACTCGACGACGGTGCGCTCAGTACGGTCATCCATGAGATGCTGCAAGAACGCGCGCCGTACGCCGCATCCGCTACTGGACGGGCAGCCGTTTCGAGTGCGCATCCCGTGGCGACCGCAGCAGGTGTCGAGATGTTAGAGAAGGGCGGCAACGTCGTCGATGCGGCTGTTGCCGTCTCTTTCGCGCTCGGTGTCGTGGAGCCCGACGCGAGCGGTATTGGCGGGTATGGTCAGATGTTGATCTACAACCCCGAGATGGCCGAGCCCAAGCTCATCGAGTTCATGACACGAGCTCCGGAAGAATCGTCGTTGCTGCTCAGTGGCTACCTCGTGAATGGGCAGTACCCGCCCGATGGTCCGGTGCTCGCGAACGTCCCGGGAACTGTGGCTGGGATGTATCTCGCCTGGCAAAAATATGGGAGCGGCGATGTCGAGTGGGCGGAGGTGTTGGCACCGGCGATTCGCGCCGCCAACGGATATGAAGTGAGCGATGGTTTGGCGACTACACTGTCACTGGAGCGCGACCATTATCTCAAGTACGATGGTCCGACCGCTTTGTTTTTTCGCGATGGGAAACCGCTCGTGGCCGGCGACACGGTTGTGAACACCGATCTGGTATGGACACTCGAACAGATCGCGGAAGACGGTGTGGACGCGCTTTACCGTGGCAAGGTTGGTCGTCGAATGGTCGCTGACCTTCGCGGTCAAGGAAACGCGATGCGCATGACCGACGTGCAGCGCTATTGGGCCGTGGAGCGGGAACCGATCAGTGCGACGTACCGTGGGTATTCCATCTTTGGGTCCGCGCCTCCTACGAGCGGCGGTGCGACAATCTCAGCGCAACTCAACAACTTGGAAAATGCATTGGGAATTCAGAACTACGCCAAGGATGCGGCAAGCCTGCATGCAATGATCGAGGCTTGGAAGCTCGTGCCGTCCGGACGCGGCCGTATTGCCGACCCTGGTTTGTGGCCGGTCAACACGGAAGCGCACACGAGCAAGGACTCGGCGAGGGTTCGCTGGCAGTGCTTTGACGCAGACCGCCGTATGACCCCGGACGAAGCAGGACGGAGTTCGGAAGGGTGCGTTGACGACGAAACCACCGGTGGCTCATTCGACGCCGCGGCCCTCGAGGTACACGAGTTGTGCGCCGGCAATCTGCTTACCGAACATTTTTGCCACTTCTCTGGGACCACTTCATTCGCCGTTGCCGATGGCGACGGCAACATGGTTGCCGTGACACAGACGCTCGGCACATGGGGTGGAAACTTCTACGTTACACCAGGGCTCGGGTTCATCTACAACGACAAGCTCCGATCGTATTCCTCGAACCCGGAGAGCTACGGCGCGCGCGTTGCCAACGCGCGGCACGGCAGCAGCATCTCGCCTACGCTGGTACTGAAGGGCACGGGTGACGAAAAGGAAGCGTTCCTTGCGACCGGGGCGGCCGGCAACGCGTGGATCACCTCTGCCGTGTATTCCATCGTAACCGGAACCATCGATGGCGGACTTGGGCCACAGGCGGCAATCGAGCTGCCAAGGTTTCTGCTCTCGCGTCGCCGAGTGGACGGCCAGTTGGACTACGTGATACTCCTCGAGCAGGGCGTGCCACCGTCGGTGATCGACGGTCTCGAAAGCCGCGGACACAAAATCCAGTTCATCTCGTTGGACACAAAATCCAGTTCATCTCGTTGCCGGGGGAACTCAGAATGGGATACGGATCCGCTGTGATGGTAAGCGGCGGACAGGCTACAGCGGCCGCGGACCCCCGTAGATCGGGAACATCGGGATCAGTACCCTGATGCGCGATCCAGGTCGATAGAGGTGAAACACGAAGTGTTGTCTGACCGCACCTGGGCGATCTTCATTGCCCGAACCATCCTCGGCCTAATCTTCTTCATGGCCGGCATGTGGAAGGTGTTCG
>JBDHLU010000146.1:0-12825 GCA_039656555.1 Gemmatimonadota bacterium
ACGATCAAGTCGGGCTCCGGATCCTGTGTGGTGGGAGCGGATGATGCGTTGGGCAGGCCTCGCGCGTAGACAATATTTGCATCGAGGTGCCAGAGCGCGGCGGCCGCGGCGCCCGCTTCCATGAATTCACGTCGGGTTGGGGACATACGTGGGTGCCTCCTAGATCCTCTTTGTCTGTTTCTCTAAAACGCTCGGCGAATCTCGTCGAACTCGTCCTGAATCTCTTGCGCCGGTGGTTCCGTCACCAGGCTCACGATTATCGTGACGGCAAACCCGGCCGCAAAGCCAGGAATCATTTCGTACAAATCGTAGAAATGTTCCTTGATTTGGAGCGTCCAGATGATCGCGGTGGTGAAACCGGCGACCATGCCCGCGACGGCGCCCGCCCGCGTGGTACGTTTCCAAAAAAGCGAACACAACACGACGGGTGCAAAGGCAGACGCCAGCCCCGACCATGCGAACAGCACGAACGTGAAGATGACGCGCACTTCGCGAATGGCGAGCACCACCGCACCAACGCCTATGACGACGGTGGCCAGCTTCCCGATCAATGCCACGGTCTTTTCCGCGAGATCGGGCCGAAAAATCTTCTGCACGACATCCCGCGCCACTGACGACGACACCAGAATGAGCAAAGAGTCGACTGTCGACATGGAGGCGGCGAGCACGATCACTAGGAAGATGCCCGTGAAGACCGCCGGCATTAGCTCGGCGGTCATCATAGGGAGAATAGTCTCCGGATCGGCCAGGGCGGGAAACAAGACGCGGCCCGCCATACCCGCAAACACGGCCCCGACGTCGAACACGACGACACACGCGACGGCGATGACGCCGCCGTTGATGATCTCCTTGCGATCGCGCGCCGCGATCCATCGCGTCAACAGCTGAGGCGCGCCCAAGAACGCGAACCCGATGGCGATGAACCCAACAACGCTTGCGATGCCCGCTGCGGAAAGCCCAAACGCGCCCATCGGTCGAAGCAGGGTGGGGTCGGCCGCGCGGAGACCCTCCATCACTGGGTCCCACCCACCGACGGCGATGAACCCGACGAACGGGAGAACGGCGAGGCCGACCAACATCAACACTCCCTGCAACACGTCGCTATACGCGACCGCTTTGAACCCGCCGATGCCCGTGTAGTACAGGATGATGACGGCACCGAGGATCACCCCGGCTTCGTACGTCATCCCGACGAACGCGTTGAACGCCTTGCCGGTCGCCGTGAGTTGCGCGGCCGTATAGGCCGTCACCATCGTGAAAATGATGATGAGCCCGAGCCACCGGAATACGTGTGTGTGGTCGCGGAATCGTTGCTCGAGGTAGTCGGGGATCGTGATAGCGTTGTAGCGGTCGGCGTAGGCTTTGAAGGGCAGGGCTACGAGCGTCCATCCGAGCGCGACGCCCAATACCTCTCCGAGAATGACCCAAAAAGCGTGCACGCCCACCGCGTACCCCATTCCGGTGAGGCCCAACAAGAGCCATGCGCTCTCGCCGGTGGCATTGGAGCTGAATGCAATGACCCACGAGGGGAGCTTCTTGTCGGCAACGTAGTAGCCGGCAACACTCTGGGAGTCACGACGCGCCCACCAGCCGATCCCAAAGAGGATCAACCCATATGTGATGAGGACAATGAGAATCGGAAGTGGCGGCACGTTCAGTCGCGGTCCCGCCCGGAGATGTGCCTAAGAAACACGATCTCTATCACGAAGCCCACGCCTACGGCGACGAAGAGAAGAACCCAGGCCGAAAGCGGCACGCGTCGCTATGCTACAGCCGCGCAGGCGCGGCCGATTCGTCCCAAGGCTTCGTCGACGTCATCTTCCGAGATCAGCATGGACGGGCCGAGCCGGATGACGTGGCCGTGCAAGCCGCCGATACCGATCAACAGGCGTTCGTTCTTGGCGGCCTCGAGCAACGCCTTGGCCTTGCCTGGATCGGGTTTCTTGGATGCGTGGTCTTCCACGATCTCGAGGGCTTGCATGAGGCCCATGCCCCGCACCTCACCGATCCAATCGAACTCGTTGGCGAGTGCATCCAGGCCATCCCGAACCTGGGCACCTCGCTCGGCGGAACGCGCCGGGACGTCCTCGCGGACCATGATCTCGTTCGTCGCGAGCGCCGCTGCCATCGAAATGGGATTGCCACCAAAGGTCGAGATCGTCTTGGCTGTCCACCGATCCGCAATCTCGCGGCGAGTCGTCGTGGCCCCAACGGGGAACCCGTTCGCGATCCCTTTGGCCATCACCATGATGTCGGGAACGACGTCCCAGTGCTCTATGCCGAACCACTTCGCTCCGGTCCGGCCGAACCCGGCCTGCACTTCGTCCGAGATGAACAACCCGCCATAACTGCGAATCATCTCGGATGCCATCTGAAAATACCCGGGTGGTGGGACGATGTAGCCGCCCACTCCTTGAATCGTCTCGGCGAAGAATGCCGCTGGTTTGCCGTTCGTGCAGGTCTGAATCGCTTCCTCGAGATCGTTCGCGAGTGCGACCAGACAGGTATCGTCGCAAGGTGTGCGAATCGGACAGCGATACGGGTATGGAGCCCGTGTCTTGACGATTCCGGGCCCCAGGGCGGCCCCTGGGCGCCCGGCTGCATTGTTCGTCATGTTGGTGGCGAGAAGGCTGCGGCCCGAGTAGGAGTATCGCAGCGTGATGATCTCCGTACGTTCGGTGGCCTGGCAGGCGAGCATGACGGCCGTCTCGACCGCTTCCGTGCCCGAGTTGGTAAAGAACGTCGTGTCGAGATCGCCCGGTGCGATCGCTGCGAGTCGTTTCCCCATCTCGCCTTGGCGCTCGGTGAGGTAGAGCGTCGAGGTGTGTCCGAGCGTCGCCATTTGTTCGGCGACGCGTTGGTTCACTTCGGGATGACAGTGGCCCACTGAGGTCGTCAAAATGCCGGCGAAGAAATCGAGGTATTTGTCACCGTTTGCATCGGTGACCCAATTTCCACTGCCCTCGGCGAGCACGAGCGGTTCGTCGTACAGCGGCGGCGCGCATTGGAAGAGGTGGTCTCGGTAATCCGAGAGGGCGGTGTCGGGGTTGGTGGAAACGGTGTGTGTCATGGGGCCTCTTAATAGGGCGCAGGTCGTCGGGCTACCATCGGCTAATCACAACTCTCTTATCGGTATAGAATTCGATCGCGTCTTTGCCCTGGGCCTTGAGGTCGCCATAGAACGACCCTCGGGATCCTCCGAACGGGAAGAAGGCCATGGGGGCAACGACGCCGATGTTGATACCGATCATGCTGATGCCGGCGCGGTAGCGAAACTCGCGGGCCGCCTTGCCGGATGTGGTGAACAGCGAAATTGCATTGCCGTAACGGTTTTCGTGCACGAGGTCGAGCGCGTCTTCGAGTGACGCGACGTGATTGAACCCGACAACCGGGCCAAAGATTTCCTCCGTAGCGATGGACATGCTCGGATCCACGTTGTCGAACACTGTCGGGCCAACCCAATGGCCGTTGGGATAGGCTGCGACGGTGGTTGTGCGACCATCGAGGAGTATCGTGGCGCCCTCTTTCTCGCCGGCGTTCACGAACTGATTTACCCGCTCCGCGTGGGGGCCGGAGATGACCGGCCCCATGTCCGAACCTTCGTCGATGCCGCGCCCCAGCGTGAGCGCTGCGGCGCCGTCAACGACGCGCGCCTTCATCTCGTCGTAGGCGTCGCCCACGCCGAGCACGATACTGCCGGCTAGGCAGCGCTGCCCGGCAGAGCCAAACACGGAGCTGACCACGGCTTCCGAGGAGAAGTCGTAGTCCGCGTCCGGCATGACGATCATGTGGTTCTTAGCTCCGCCCAACGCTTGCACGCGTTTTCCGGTGGCTGCCGCGGTACGGTAGATGGTTTGTGCCGTCGCACTGGAACCGACGAACGAGATGCCCTTTACGTCAGGGTGTTCGAGCAACGCTGCGCTGGCCGCGCGGTCTCCATGGACGACGTTCAAGACGCCGGAGGGGATGCCCGCCTGGGCGGCCAATTCGACGATGCGTTGGTGGGTGAGGGGATCTTGCTCACTGGGCTTGAGGACCACCGTGTTACCACACGCGATCGCGGCCGGCCAGAACCACAACGGGATCATGACCGGGAAGTTGTAAGGCGTGATGATCCCGAACACGCCGAGCGGCTGGCGGATGGTCTCACAGTCGATTCCCGACGCAACATCCTCCAGGGTCTCGCCCATCATCAACGACGGGATGCCACAGGCGTACTCGACATTCTCGATACCCCGCCTCACCTCTCCCTTACATTCGGCCACGTTCTTCCCATGCTCTCGGGACAGGCTCTCGGCGAGCGTGTCGATCTGATCTTCCAACAGCATCTTCAGTCGGAACAGCACACGTGCGCGCTCGACCGGGGGTGTTTCGCGCCACGCCGGAAACGCCGCGACCGCAGCCTGAACCGCGCGGTCGACATCGCCGGCCTTCGAGAGTGGGACGCGGCCCAGTAGTTCGCGGGTGGCAGGGTCTTCGACGGGCAGAAATCCGGTAGTCGACGGGGATGTCCACTCGCCACCCACGTAGTTCCGGACCATCTGATTGCCAGCCATTGCGGTCACGTTGTGCCTTTGCGGGGTGTCGCCTTCGGGTGAAAATCCCGCTTTGACGAGGATTGTCAATCACTGCACCTAAGTGATTTATTGACAAGCGTTTGGGGCTTTACTACGTTGGGTTCCCGGGTGGAACCTGGGGCGTGCTTGGGTGGCTACCCTTCTGGACGGGAGGGGCCCGATGCCGTTGATCGTCGTGTTTGCAGTGGCGGGTGGTTGGTTTTTCCTTGGGCTGGTCTTTTGGGCCATCCTGATAGGGCGGGGTTTCCGCTTCGAACTCCGCGGCACTGTGCTCCCCAGAATTACCCGGACCCCTCTGACCTTGGCTCACCGAGACGACCTGCTTACGTCCGTCCGCGAAGAACAGGCGCGGAAGGTGGCGCCGCGGAACTGATTTGGATGGCGGCGGTCCTAGTGCAGCGACTTTCCACAGCCCTGTAGTTCACGACCATCGAGATGGATCGTCACGGTTGTCTCGTAGCTCTCATCCGCCATCGAATCCTGACATCGACGGGCCTCGAGCAGTACCCGCAGCGAGTGCTCTCCCGTAGTCGTTTCGAACGTAGTCTGTAGGTTGGCGGCGTCCTCGACCGGCGTTGGCGTTGGGAAGCTGAGCGTCAACTCACCGTAATCCGCCACAACGATGATAGAGTCGTACGCGATCTCCATGAACCACCCGGGCTCGTTGCCGGTGGCGCGGAAATCCGCGCCGCGGAGTTTAGCGTCCTCCCAAATAGCTAGGCGGCGGTTGTTCCGGCACCCGGTGAAGCGCGCGGTGGGTGATTCGACCACCGCTTCTTCACCCTTGGTCCAGATGAGATAGGGACCGCTCCGGTACTGGGCGCCGGAACCGGAGGTAACGTGCGGTAATTGGACCGTGCTGTCCGGGAAGAACGCCCAGGCGGGACCAGTGTCGACCTGAACGACGACAGTGAAGGAGTCGGCGCACTCGAGCACCAATGTCGTCGCGTCTTCAGACAATCGCCCCGCGGGCTGCCCAGTTTCGTCACTGCGACCGCAGCCAAGAACGAGAATCAGTGAGCAGAGACCGGGAGTGACGAGCTGTCGCATCTAACCGTTGGGTGGTGGTGCCATTAAGATATCCCCGTTAGCGTGGAGGTGGTTGGGTGAGACTACGGTCAAAGCTCTTCGATACGGTGGGTATGGCGGTGGTGGGGCTGCTCCTAGCCGATCCGGCGGTGTGTCAGTTAGTCGGACCGACATCGCCGGTGACGCTGCGTCCATTGATCTTCTTCTCGAACACCGACGGTGTCATGTCCTTCACTGAAACTGGTGAAGAGCTTCTGATGGCCGACTCCACGCTCGTGACGGATTGGTCCGTCCAGGCTGAGTATCGCTTCCGGAGTTTTGCCTTGCTCGCGGATGCGTCCTTCTCGCGGACCGCCAACGAGGTAGCGTGGCTTCCCGACACGACGCGTGGTGGAACCTATGATTTCAGGGCACTCACTGTAGAGGCTTTCGCAGCCTTGCGGATCGGGCCCGGACTCGAGCGGGTAGAGGTGTTGGCCTTCATGGGTGGGCGATACTATGACCTCAGGCTGAACCTTGCCGGGATGGGTCCAGAAGGGCAACGGACGGACCACTGGCTTGGGCCGACGGTAGGAGTTCGGACCACAGTGGGTTTTCTGGCGGGTGCCCGTTGGTGGGCGCAACCCGACTTCAGTTTTCGCATCGGACGCCAGGTGATCGTGTGGGGGCTGCGCTCCGGGATGGACTTTCGGATTGTTGGGCCGATTGGGGCAACGATTCAATACATGTTCCGTGAGTATGATTTTCAAATCCAATCGGACGAGGAATTCAATTTTGGGGGGACGACGCAAGGGTGGTTGCTGGGCCTGGTCGCGGAGTGGTGACTCCTAGAACGAAGAGACCCGGAACGACGCATAGGTTCGGAACGTGGGATTGCGACGGTGCACAGAGCCAAACTGATCGTAGTAGCTGTTCCGTGCAAAGATGAAGAACTCGGCTCCGATCGATGCGGTTCCTCTCACCGGTACGAGCAACTCGACGCCGCTGACGTGAAGCAGGTGGTCTGCCTCCGATCCATTCAACGCGTGGAGCCAGGCTCCGTCGTAGAAGGCCGTGACCCACTCGTGGCCGTTGACGATCAGCTGAACTCCGGCTTTGAGGGCGAACCCAGTTCCGAAATCGTAATCTCGCCCACTCGCTTGTGCGAACTCTGAGTTTACCGCGCCCAGCAGGATGCCATTCACGCGAAATCGCGTACCCAAATGGACGCGCTCGCTCATTGGGAAAAAGGAATAGAAGCCCACCCCGATACTTTGGTCTCCGACCTCGAACGTCTCGTGGTTCACGTAGTCGTAGTCCAGGCTCAGCGTGAACGTGTGGCGACTGGTTCCCGATCTCTTGAGACCTTGGCCCCAGACGTTCCCGCTGATTTGCAATCTGCCCAGCACAGGCTTTGGTGCGACGTTGAGTTGTAAGGCAAACCGGAAGGAATCAAAGGGGTGGCGCGTGTCCATCAACGACGAGCCGTAATACACGTCTGCTTGGACGTATCCGGTCCGTAGGGTCTCCGTGCCGAGGTTTCCAGGTGCCACCATGCGAACGCCGAGATCGATGTCGGTATTGAACGGGCTGGGCTTTCGGTTCGAAGGGTTGGGTCCGATTCTCCACGACTCGCCCCGGATGAGGCGGTTGAAACCGGACATGGGGTTCAGTAATCCACTGGTAACTTCCCGGAGTACCCGCTGAGCGCCGGTTTTCTGATTGTTTTGAATCAAGACGGCGACGCGGTTGAGAGCCTCTCCTAGGGTGATGCCCCCGACCGAAGTAGCGACCCAATCATTGATTGCCGGTCGATGCGTCTCGCCATACACTTCCCAGACAAAGCTCCCGGCGAATGTGATGGCCGCGGACCCCCAAAAATCGAAGCCGTTGTTGCGCGCCGCGTTGAAGTAGAGATTTCCGTGAGCCGGGTGGGCCCACATGTTGGTGCCGAAGTTGTTCGGATCCCACTCGAACCCCATCTCCATGTTCCGTCGCCACGAGGCCGGCGAGATGTGGGCGAAGTCCGCATCCCGGACGTAGTAGTTCCACGCCCACGGAATCGCTTGAAGGGCCAACACCTGCGCGGTGGTCATCCACGGACGTGGGGCATCGCAGCAGAATGTGCCGGAGTCGGTCGGCTGTTGAGCGTATGCGCCGAAGGAAGGGGAGGGAAGTGCTGGGGATGTTGTAAAGCATGCGAAGGCCACCAACGGTCCCGTGACAAGACGGCACCGCCACAGGCGGACTGTCTTCTTTCCCTCCACCCAAGCGCGCACGGGTGTCCTCCCTACAAGTCGAATATACGCCTTGCTTCGGGCTGGTCGACGACCCCAATCAAACCTTCACCCTCGCTTCAGGTATAATCCACGATCCATTCACCAAGCACTGACTGCTATAGGAGGCTCGATGCGATACGCCGATATGGTGTTGGGGGCGCTGCTGGTATCTGGCTGTGGGGGGGCTGCGCCGCCCTCGGTGGCAGTAACTGGTTCCCCTGTAGACCGTGCGGCGCTTGCGGGTGTGTGGGATGGTGAGTACTCAAGCGCGGCGACCGGGCGATCGGGCATCATCGTGTTCGAGTTCAATTCCGAAGGGGATGAACTGGCCGGCGAGGTGATCATGGTGCCGCAAGACCGGATGCCCCGGTCGTTTCTCCTGGGACCCGATGTCGAAGTGTTGGAGCAGTACTCGAGTTTTTCAGAGATCCTGCAGATCGAACGCGTTCACGTCGAGGGGGGAAAACTCACCGGCCGTCTGTTGCCGTATGAAGATCCCAACTGCCAGTGCGTCGTAAGCACGGATTTCGAAGGCACGATCGACGGTGACACGATCACCGGGACCTTCACGGTCAAGGCTGCGAGCGGGTCGGTACGACGGGGGCGTTGGCGTATCTCGCGGCACGACTTGCCGGCACGACTTGCCCGAGCACGTCCACCGGTAGCGGTGGTGGGTGGTGGAGGATACCAAATTTCTTGCCACCCGACTATCTTGCCTCCCCCGAATCTAAGCGTCTCGGCATCATATCGACCGCGGTCTGCCGCCGGGCGTATAACCCAGGAAAGACTATGAGACATGCAATGCGCGTTACGATAGGCGCGCTCACGTTGGCTGCCTGCGGTGGCGGCGGTGTCGGCAACACGCCCCTCGATACGTTCAACGACAGCGCGAGCTATGCGATCGGGATGAACATGGCGGCCTCGCTCGACGCGGCAAAGGCCGACGTCAATCTCGATGCTCTCTTGAGTGGGTTCTCCGACTACTTCAATGAATTGGGCTCCGAGGTTCCGGAGGAGCAGGCAGGCCCAATGATCCAGGCCTTCGTTGCCGTGGTGCAGGAGCGCCAGCAAGCCGAAATGGCCGCGCAAGCCGAAGGCAACGTTGCCGATGGTCAAAGCTACCGTGAAGCCAACGGGGTACGATCTGAAGTTACGACCACCGCGTCCGGGCTACAGTTCGAAGTGCTGGAACCCGGCACGGGCGAGATGCCGGGTGACAACAGCGAGGTCACCGTGCACTACCGCGGGACACTCATCGACGGTACCGAGTTCGACAGTTCCTATCCGCGCGGACAGCCGTCTACGTTCCCGATCAACGGCGTGATCTCTGGTTGGACCGAAGCACTCAAGATGATGAGCGTCGGCGGCAAGTACCGGCTGGTGATTCCTCCAGAACTAGCGTACGGTGTCCGCGGATCGTCGCCGGACATAGGTCCGAACGCGACGTTGGTGTTCGAGGTGGAGTTGATCGAGTTCGAGGGGTAAGAACTCGTGGAGAGTGCCTTCCTCCACGGGCCGTCTCTCAGTCCCTTCCCAATAGCGACCTGTCGATATCACTGATGGTCGGGCTCCCGGCCAGTTGCATCGCGATTTCCAACTCACCCCGCAGAATGTCGAGCACGCGTTCGACCCCTGGCTGACCGAACGCGCCCAGGCCCCAGAGGTAAGGGCGTCCAATGCCGACCGCGGTTGCGCCCAGTGCCAGGGCCTTGAGGATGTCGTTGCCGCGGCGGAAGCCACTGTCGACGATGACGGGCAGCCGGCCTCGCACGGCTGCCACCACCTCCGCTAGGCTGAGGATCGTGGCATGGCCGCTCTCCTCGGAACGCCCCCCGTGGTTGGATACGATGATTCCGTCCGCTCCATACTCGACACAACGCTCCGCGTCCTCACCGGTCACGATCCCCTTCACGACCACCCGCATGTCAGTGGTGTCCTTGAGCCTCTGAACGAAATCCCAGGTCAACGAAGGCGCAAACAACCCAGTGAGGTTGGAAACGTCGACGCTGTCGAACATGCGCTTCCGGCTGAAATAGCCTTCGACCGTGGGCGTATGGCACGAAACGCAATCCCGATCGTCCGCTGCTGCATACCGTAGTTCCGTGTTCCGGTTGCTGCCGACCGGCGAGTCGACCGTGAGCACTACCACCGGGCATCCCGCTCCTTCGGCACGTGAGAGGAGCCCGCGCGTCACGGCCCAATCAGCGGTGGGATAGAGCTGGTACCAAATCGGCCTATCGCGCAACTCGGCGACCTCTTCCACCGGTGTAGTAGTCACGGTGGAGAGAATCTGGAGGTGATCGCGGGTCCGTGCGGCGCGAGCCACGGCCGCTTCGCCCTCGGGGTGGAACGCCCGCTGACTGCCGGCGGGGCAGAGCAAGATGGGGGTTTCCCACCGTTCCCCGAACAACTCGATGCTCATGTCGATGCTGCTGACGTCGACTAGGCGCCGTGGTCTCAAGTGGAAACGTGAGAACCCTTCGCGGTTGGCACGCAACGTTCGATCGTCGTCCACACCTGTGGCCATGTACCCGAAGTGTGACGTAGGCACCGTCTCGCGAGCAGCACGCTCGAGATCGAACACGTTGATCGCGTCTTCCGGCGAGAGGAGTGGCTGTACCAGGGCAGCGTCGGCACTGCGGTCGTCATCATCGTCGCATGCCGACAGTGCGGCCGCACCGAGCAACGGACTCGATGCAACGAACCGGAGAAACTCGCGGCGTGAGGTCGTGGAGTGGTTGGTCATAGTGGATAACGATGCGCCGTACTCGGTGTTGCGTCAAATTGAATCGTTCACTCGCCCCTCTAAGCGCAAAACACTCCGCCGCTATTCTCCAACTTTTTGATCTCATCGCTCGAATACCCGGCCTCTTCCAACACCTCGCGCGTATTTTCACCAAGCACCGGCGATCCCGTTTCGACGCCGGATGGTGTCGCGCTGAACTTGACCGGCGCGCCGATCGTCTTGACGTCGCCCTGGTCGCGGTGCGGTACGGTCACTACCATCTGGCGCGCGATGGTCTGCGGGTGTTCGAGCATGGCTTCGAGATCGAGCAGGGGACCGGCGGGAACCCGGGCAGTGTCGAGTACGTCGAGCCAATCCGCAGTGCTGCGCTGGCGGAAGCGCGCTTGAAGGATCTCCGCTAAAGCAGTCCGGTGCTCCATCCGGCCCGCGTTGTCGGTGAAGCGCATGTCGGTGGTCAGGTCAGGGAGGTCCAGCGCTTCGGGAAGCCGTTCCCAAGTGGCCTGATTCGACGCCCCAAGATTGATCCAACCGTCGGCGGTCTCGAACGCTTCATACGGTGCGCTGAGCGGGTGTGCCGATCCAAGGGGGCCGGGCGACGTTCCGGTTGCGAGCGTGATGGAGGATTGCCAATACGTGTGGATGATGCCGGCCTCGAAGAGCGACGTCTCGACGCGTTGACCCTCACCGGTCTTGAGGCGCCGCACGTATGCCGCCACAACGCCGAGTGCGCCGAGGATGCCGGCGGTGATATCGGTAATCGGGACGCCAACTTTCACGGGGGGACGGCCCGGACCTTCACCGGTGACGCTCATGAGACCGCTATAGCCCTGTGCCGTCAAATCGAATCCGCCGCGATCCGCCATGGGGCCGGTGCGGCCGAATCCCGAGATTTCGCACCAAACGATGCCGGGGTTCTCCGCGCTGATCGCGTCGTACCCGATTTCCATCTGATCCATCGTGCCCGTCCGGAAGTTCTCGATCAACACGTCGGCGGTGGAAAGGAGGGTCCGCAATACCGCACGGCCTTCATCACTTCGCAGATCGATGGCGATCCCTCGCTTGTTCCGGTTCATCATCATGAAGGCGGCTGATTCGTCGCCGATGGACGGTGGCAGGAACCGGCGGGATGGGTCGCCATGGGGCAAGGATTCGACTTTTACCACATCGGCCCCGAGGTCGGCCAACATCAGCCCGCATACCGGGCCGGCCATGATGCGACCCATGTCGATGACGCGCAGGCCGTCGAGTGGACCCATGGTTACTCGCCCTGAAAGTTGGGTTTCTGTTTCTGCAGGAAGGCCTGGTACCCGGTGCGGTAGTCCTCCGTATCGAACGCAGCATACCCCTCGGCGATTTCGTCTTGTGTGAGGAGCCTAGCTTCGGCTAAGCGCCTAGCGAACTTCTTGTGCCACCGGTTGACGAGCGGTGCGCCGTCGGCGACGCGGCGTGCGATGGCATATGCCTCTTGCTCGAGCGCCGCGTCTTCGAATATCCGTGAAATGATACCGAGGTCCTTCGCGCGCTCGGCGCCGAATATCGATCCTTCCAGCAGAATCTCGAGCGCCGTACTCTTTCCGACGGCGTCGATGAAGAAGGCGAGTTCGTCGTAAGCCATTGTGAGTCCGAGTCGGTTGATGGGAACACCAAACCGGCTCGACGCCCCGGCGACGCGAATGTCGCACGCGCAGGCGATTTCCATCCCTCCCCCCACGCATGCCCCGTGGATCATGGCGACCGTGGGATGGAGGCAGTTGGCCACTGCTCGAATCCCGGCCATCTCTGCTTCGCCATACCCGAGGGCAGTGGCCGTATCCCCGCGCTCTTCCGGAAAGGCGCTGATGTCGGCGCCGGACGCGAAGGCCTCAGTCCCCGCGCCTCGCACTACGATACAACGAACGTCGTCGTCATCGCCCACAGCAGCAAACACTGCTCCGAGCGCGTTCCAACCGTCTAGGTTCAGCGCGTTGCGCTTCTCAGGTCGGTTCAACGTGACCGTCGCTATGTGACCGTCATGCTCGAGCAGTACTTCGTCTACCATCGTACCTCAGCGATAAAACAGGTTGACCAACGACATCGGAACAATCGGAACGTAGGTGACCAGCAGGAGCATCGCCAGCAGTACCGCAATGAACCACACGTTCACTTTGCTTACTTCCCAGATGTCGGCTTTGGCGACGGAACAAGCCGTGACCAGTACGCTTGCGACCGGCGGTGT
>JBDHLU010000147.1:0-8908 GCA_039656555.1 Gemmatimonadota bacterium
GATGGCCTGGTCCTGGTCCTCATTGAGGTCGGTCTCGTACGTGAACGGCTGACCGTTGTAGGTCCCCTGGACCCGAACGCTCTTGTCTACCATGTCCGGGTGCTGCGCGCGGAACTCCGCGTCTTCAGGGTCGTCGTTGCTCACCTTGTGCAACTCGAACTCGATCTCGTCATAAGTCCCCGTATCGACCGCGATGGTGAACTCGGTCCCTACGTTGCCATCGAGCGGAAGGTCGAGAAGAATGGGACCCGCCACGAACTTTTCGCAGAGGCTGTCGTCGCCGGTCAGCTCATCGCAGGCGTCGTCACTGACACGTTCCAGCTCGACTTCGCGCAAGACCAACTCGGCCTTGGTGATGATCAGCGTGTTCGCGCCGTCGAGCAGCGTGTCTGGTGCGGCAGCCGAGGCGAACGGTGCTACCGGTACGGCGGAACCCGCGGCTTGTGAGGTGAACGACAATGAGACCGTCGAACCCTCGGGTCCGTTGTCGCTGCAGGCTGCCAGTGCCAAGACTGACAAGGCGGCCCATGTGAGTTGTGTGCGTTGCATGATGTGTTGCTCCTGTTGATTGACGTTGTTGTCAGTTGCCGTCAATCAGGGGCAAGCTGCAAGCGGTTGCGACTGCAAAGATTAGACGTCGCGCGTGACGAGGCTCACACGCAGGAGACTGCATCGTTTCGAGGCAAGGCGGATCGTTTCGAGGCGGCACCCTCGGGGCCGTCGGCCAGTCAGGGATCAACGACTCTGACTGGTATCGGGCTGTCGTCGAACGCGCCGCTCCCCAAATGTCCGAAGAACCCGAATCCCCAACAATACAGGAATCCGTCAATGGTGAGACCGCAGGTGTGCGTCGTCCCAGCGCTCATTGCCTGGAACCGGAGAGTGCCAACTATAGCGGTTGGCGTAAACTGGTCGTTCGTGGTCCCGTCACCCAATAAGCCGTTCAGGTTAGACCCCCAACAGTATCCCACACTCAATTCCGCCACGGCACACGTATGGTCGCCGCCCACGCTCAGGCTTGAAATGATAAGCGTCCCCCGAACCGCCTCCGGCGTAGAAACATTTGCGCTGGAACCGTTTCCGAGCTGGCCAGTTTGGTTCCGTCCCCAACAAAAGGCGATCCCGTCTTGCCGGAGACCGCAGGTGTGCTCGCCGCCTGCGCCGATCGATTCGAGGATGAGCGCCTGGCCCACCGGCACCGGACGAGGGCTGGTGCCGATGATCCCGTTGCCGAGCTGGCCAGAGAAGTTGTTGCCCCAACACCAGGTGGAGCCATTCGGTGCGAGCGCGCACGCGTGTTGACTGCCTACCGTGACCACGAACGCTGTGATTCCCTTCACGAGAGTAGGCGTCGATGCATCGACCGTGGTTCCGTTGCCGAGCTGCCCCTGAGAGTTTGCACCCCAGCAGTAGACGTCACCGTCGACAGTCGCCCCGCAAGTGTGCTCGGGTCCTACCGCAACCTGACTGAAGCGCAAGCCTCCGGCGACCGGCGTCGGCGACTCCGTGGTGCTAAGAAAGCCCGTGCCCAACTTGCCATGCCCACCGTCTCCCCAGCAAAATGCCTTGGCATCGATGTCGACCGCACAGGTGTGATTCACACCGGAGGCAACGAAGCCGAACCGGTGACCCCCTACCACTGGCACCGGCCGCGCGCTGTTCGTCGTCGAGGCGGCACCCAGCTGGCCAAAGGTGTTGCGACCCCAGCAGAAGGCTCGATCGTCGGTGGCAATGGCGCAGGTGTGTTCCGACCCGGCGCTCACCGACACAAAAGTGAGTGGCCCGTCCCGTCCCGGGCCACCGTCCCCGTGACACGCAGCAAGCCCGATCGCCAGGACCACCCGAGCCAAAGACACACAACACCTGTTCGCCGCATGCGGACGCACGTCGATCAACTCACGGCCCGCTCATGGCTACAAGCTAGGGAGCGGCAGGCGCGACGCCAGCCTGGGATTCGTTCATGGCACCCGCTACGGGAACTATCCAGCCATTGAAGTGTTGGCTGGGCAAGGAATTTCCCCACTCCCCAACCCCCCAAAGCGAGGAGCTTATGACCTCCACACATCGTATGATCCATTCGTTATCGACGCTCGTTCTCGCAGTCGGCATCGCCGCCTGTGGGGGCGATGATGTCACCAACACGAACGGGAACGGGACAACAACTGTCGCTTCTGTAGCGGTGACACCTGCTAGCCCCACACTCACCTCCATCGGCGCGACCGTCCAGCTCACCGCGAGCGCACTAGACGCCGGCGGCAATCCAATTTCCGGCAAGACGTTCACCTGGGCGTCGGCCGACGACAACACTGCAACGGTTAGCTCGTCCGGTTTGGTAACCGCCGTAGCGAATGGGTCAGTGAACGTGACGGCGACGACCGACGGGAGAAACGGAACGGCGACGATATCGGTCAATGACTCACCGCTCACTTCGGTGATCGTTGGCGACAACTTCTTCAACGCATCGTCGCTCACCGTAGCCAACGGTGCGACGGTAACCTGGAATTGGTCTGGGGCGAATCCTCACTCGGTTATTTTCGACGATGGGCTGGGGAACTCAGCCGTCCAGGCGAGTGGCACTCACACTCGGGAATTCAATACGGCGGGAACCTTCGGATATTTCTGTAGCGTACATGGTGCTTCGATAATGTCAGGGGAGATTGTGGTGCCGTAAATTGCGCGAGTGGCCTTTCAGCATTCGGCGGTGCCTCATACGAGTCGGCCCCGAGCGTCCCCGCGACGTTCGGGGTCCAGGTGCCTCCCGCAACCTGTCAGGGAGAACCCGCCTCCCCACATTGCCCCTCGGCTTTGGGGGTCGGTACCTCAGTGGCACGCAGCCGAAACGCACCCATCTCGTCAGGGAGCCTGGTATTTGCCACGACCCGGTACGTACCCGGAAGCGGAGAATCTATCTCCACCCGGGCATTACACGCTCCAGCACCATCGTCGTCCCGAAACACCTCACCATCCGGGCCGAGCACGAAGAGGAAGGCGTCGAAGTCATCGGACAATAGATCGATCGTGAGAGACGGCAACCCGGTCACAACCAGACTCCACGCCTGCGCATAAGTGCGATCACTGCCTAGGCTATCGCTCGGTGAAAGCGTGCCGCTGTATTCCTGGTCGAGCTCCATTTCGCGACCATCGGTGACCAGGGCGGCCAGCCAGTCGGTCAATCCGGTGAGACAATCTCCGTCCAGTTGCGGCAGGGGTTCCGAGCTTGCACGAAGCCGAAATCGTCCCGTCGATTCGGTCACGCTGTTGGCAATGACCGTGTAGTTACCTTCCGGGACATTCTCCAATAGCACACGCGCGTTACACGCGCCGGCCGCATCATCGTCGAACAGCGGCTCGCGTCGATCCGGCCGGAGTACGACAAGGAACGCGTCAAAATCTTCCGAGAGGAGATCGACGTAGACGGATCCGGCCTGCGGCACCGTCAGCACCCACGCCTGCATGTAGGTCCCATCCCAACTGAGGCTGTCCACCCTGGAGAGGGTACCTGGGACCTCGGTTCCAACGCTCAACGATCGCCCATCAGTCGGAAGAGCACGCAACCACGCTATCTGCTCACCTGAAGTGCACTCACCCTGCGTCATTGGCCCGGGTTCGGCGGTGACGCGGATTCGGTAGTTCCCTTGCGCACCCGGCCCCACGGCGTTCGCCACGACGTGGTAGCTACCCGACGTGGTTGCCGAGAACTGGATCCGCGCGTCACACGCGCCAGCCCCATCATCGTCTGCCAAGAT
Organism: Gemmatimonadota bacterium; assembly: GCA_039656555.1. Lineage (GTDB taxonomy): Bacteria > Gemmatimonadota > Gemmatimonadetes > Gemmatimonadales > GWC2-71-9 > CAMYLY01. Next base: position 3,747 of record JBDHLU010000147.1, read on the forward strand.
CTCGGACACCCCGGGGCCGCCCATCATGAGAAACGCGTCAAAATCGTCGGATAGGAGGTCGATGGTCACCTTCTGGCCCTGTTCAAGCTGCAGAGCCCACGCTTGGACGAACGTACCGTCGGCCCACTCGGTGGACTGAGCCGAAAGCGTACCCGTGACCTCGGTTCCTAGTCGCAACTCTCGGCCCTCAGTCTCCAGATTACGGAGATCTTCGACCTCTTGGCCCACCAACGGAGCCGTCAGCACCACCATCGCGATTCCCAGCGCTCTCACAATCCGCACACTCATGCCCTAATCGATTGTTGGAAGAAACCACGTCTAACCTGCCCACAGCGCTGGGGGGAGGCAACCCGCCTGCGATGGGAGTATCTTAGCGCCCATGCTGAGCCCGCCGCACCGTATCGCGCTGAGCCTCGCGACGGGGGCTCTACTGCCCTGCCTTTCCATATTAGAAGGGGCCAACCAGTCTCCGGCCGAGGACGCGTTGATCGGGGTCGCAGCCAATTTCGCCCATGTCGCCGAGGTGCTCGCCGAATCGTTTCACGGGAACAGCAGCTGCACCGTCACCGTGAGTTCCGGTTCCAGCGGTACGCTGTACGCGCAGATTCGAAATGGCGCGCCCTTCGACGCGTTTCTTTCCGCCGACACCATTCGGGCTGCGCGGCTCGAGCGTGAAGGATTCGCCCTGGCGGATTCACGCTTCACGTATGCGCGTGGCAAGTTGGCACTCTGGGTTCCCAGCGCCCACGTCGGTGATGACCTCGTCGCGGTTCTTCGCGAGGGATCCTTCCGTCACTTGGCCATGGCCATGCCCTCGACCGCACCCTATGGCGCCGCCGCCCAACAGGTGCTCGAGCACTTTGGTTTGCTCGAAGTTATGAGTCCAAAGATCGTGCGAGGGGAGAATGTGACCCAAGCGCATCAGTTCGTAGCATCGGGCAATGCGGAGTTGGGATTCGTCGCGTACTCGCAAGTGATCGACCGTGCAGCGTCACAGGTCTGGATAGTAGATGAGGATCTGTACGAGCCCGTGCTCCAGCAAGCGGTGCTTCTCGATGCCGGCGTGAGCAACGCATGCGCCCATGCCTTCCTCGACTATCTGCGCACGGATCAGGCAACGATCCTGATTCGGCAGTTTGGGTATGGTACCGAGGAGAGCCGATAGTCGTGGACCTCACTCCGGTCTGGTTGTCGCTCAAGCTCGCGACTGCAACTACGGTGGTGTTGCTGGTCGCAGGCACTCCGGTAGCCTGGTGGTTGGCGCACACCCGATCGCGGTCGAAGCCGTTGGTCGAGGCCGCGGTGGCGCTGCCACTCGTCCTCCCACCCACCGTATTGGGCTTCTACCTGCTGACGGCACTGGGCCCAGCAGGGATGTTCGGCTCACTCTGGTCCGCAATCGGTGGCGCCCCTCTCGTGTTCACGTTCACCGGACTCGTCATCGGCTCTGTCATCTTCTCGCTTCCCTTCGCGATCCAACCCATGCAGACGGCGTTCGAATCGACCGGTGCTCGGCCGATGGAGGTCGCGGCCACGCTTCGCGCCAGGCCTTTTGACCGATTCCTTTCCGTCGGGCTTCCACTCGCCCGGCGGGGGTACATCACGGCCGCCACGCTGGCGTTCGCGCATACGATCGGCGAGTTCGGTGTCGTGCTGATGATCGGCGGAAATATTCGCGGTCGGACCGAGGTGCTGTCGATCGCGATCTACAACGCGGTGGAACGACTCGACTACGGACAAGCTCATTTGATGGCCGCCGGCATGCTGATCTTCGCGTTTGCCATCCTCGCCTTCGTGTTTCTCTTGAATCGCCGGTGGCACCTTCGATGACCGCCCTGGCAACACGGTTTCATTTCACGCGTGACTCGTTCACGCTCGACGTAGACCTCGAACTTCCGAGCGGCGTCACTGGAATTCTGGGCCCATCGGGTGCCGGAAAGACCACATTCCTCAGGCTGATCGCGGGGCTGGAACGCACGAACGACGCAGCCGTCCGGTTTGGTGAACGAGTGTGGGACGGGCAGACCCCAAGAATCTTCGTGCCGACCCACGACAGGGGGATCGGGTTCGTGTTCCAAGAAGCGAGCCTGTTCCCCCATCTCAACGTCCGGCGGAACCTCGAGTACGGCTGGAAACGAACCCCGGCGGACGCTCGGACGACTTCGTGGAATCAGGCCATCGACCTCCTAGATCTCGAGGCACTCCTCGATCGGGCTCCCTCAGCTCTGTCGGGCGGCGAACGCCAACGCGTCGCCATCGCGCGCGCGCTGCTTGCGGGTCCGGCGCTCCTCTGCTTGGATGAACCGCTCGCCAACGTCGACCAGGAGCAGCGTCACGACGTGTTGACGTATCTCGAACGCGTGCCGATGGAGATCAACATTCCGGTGATATACGTGAGTCACAACCGGGAGGAGGTGGTTCGCCTAGCCGACTACATCGTGCTGATGCGCAATGGATCGGTGGAGGCCAGAGGTCCACTGGACGAGGTACTTTCGGACCTCGCGTCGCCACTGGCTCGTGCGCGCGACGCCGGCGTCGTTCTCACCGGGCGAATCATCGACCACGACGAGGCATACGCACTCACCACGCTGGACGTCGGCGGGGCAGAGCTAGTAGTGTCGCGCATCGATCAACCCATTGGCGGCGAAACGCGGGTTCGCATCGCCGCTCGCGACGTGAGCATCGCGCTCGAGCGTCCCCTATCGACGAGTATCCTCAATGTGTTGTCGGGAGAGATCACAGAACTCCAAGACGCGGCCGACGGACAGATAGTGGTCCGGCTCAAAGTGGGCAGCCATTACATGCTGTCCAGAATTACGAAAAAATCTGTCGACCGGCTTGCGCTTGCGCCGGGAACACGGGTGTTCGTCCAGATCAAAGGAATAGCGGTGGTTAGGTAAGACGAGTTGAGAATTTAGAGTTGAGAATGGAGAGCGGGCGTAGGGCTCGGTTCTCAATTCTCAATTCTCAATTCGTAGTTCTTGATTCTCCACACTCCCCACGTCACGATGGGAATCACGTACAGCGCGATGAATATCCACGTCAGGGTGCCGTATCCTCGCGCGATCAGATCCATTAGGCCGAGTGGTGCGAGACTGCTTGCGATGACGAGGAACCCAACGGCGATGGCGGCACGCGTCCAGTCGGGAAGATTTCCGCCCCGTTCTCGAGCAAGACCATCGATGCGTTCGTTCAACGCGTGGACGAGTCCCGCGCCGCTTTCGATCAGCGTGCCGAAGAGCATGACCTGAAACACGATCTGGAACCACGGCGAGCCGAGCATTTCCAACAGGTAGTTCACCGGCACCGGCCGGTCGAGTACTTCGGGGTAGACCCCCGCCATGGCGACATACAGCAAGAACGCCGGGATCATTGCCAACGGCCCGGTCACCGCCCCGGCGATCATCGCATCTTTTCGCGTCTCGAGGTGACGAACGACGAACAGCACCATCGTCGCCACGACAACGTTGTATCCAGCGTATGCCATGCCATCGACAAACCATCCGCCCGACACCGAGTCGCCGGAAAACGTGGTCCGAATGACCGCACCAAACCTGGAGAACGCCCAGATGAAGAGCACGACGTACACGCCGTAAAGAACAAACGACCACACCGTGAGCACCCGCTCGATGGTGGCGCTGCCTTTGAACACCAGAAACGCCACAGCCAACATGATACCGACGACCCCAACGGCATACGGGAGCCCGAAGATCTCCTGGAGAATCGATCCGGCCGCGGCACCGATCACCGCGCCGATGATTGCGAGGAGCACGATGAAACAGACCTCGAACAGAGGCCAAAGGGGCCCGAGTAGTTTCTTGTAGAAGTGGCGGTAGTCGTATGTCCGAAACACCCTGGCAAAGTCGTAGGTAGCGGCCGTCACAATGCTGAACACGACCATGGAGACTAGCATGGCCGCCATTCCTGCCTTAGGGCCCTTCATCAAAAAGAATTCGACGATCTCACGGCCTGTCCCGTACCCGCCCGCAATGACGACCGACTGAAAGACGAGTCCAGGGAGGAGGTATTTCTTGAACCAGAGGGGCATGGCGGGAAGATAGTGGACAGGGGGGACAGGGGGGACAGGAGGGACAGTGATCAATCCTGTCCCTCCTGTCCCGCTATCTTCTCATCTAATGAACGTCCTTGTCGGTACCAGTGGATATCAGTATAAGGAATGGAAGGGCACCTTCTATCCGGACGATTTGCCGACCGACGGAATGTTGTCCTACTACTCCGGCGTGTTTCCCACCTGCGAGATCAACAACACGTTCTACCGGAACCCGAAGGAAAGTGTGGTCTTGAAGTGGGCCGAACAGGTTCCCGACACGTTCCGCTTCGTGCTGAAGGCGTCGCGGCGGATCACGCATAACCACCGGCTCAAGAACGCCGACGAGCCGCTCAAGTGGTATCTCCAAGCATGCTCTTACCTGGAGGGCAAACGGGGCCCGTCACTGTTTCAACTCCCACCGAACATGAAGAAGGACGCCGACCGCCTACGAGGATTCGTGGACCAACTGCCGCACGGTTGGAGAAGTGCCTTCGAGTTTCGTCACGATTCTTGGTTCGACGACGAGACCTACGAGATCCTGCGTTCAAAAAACTGTGCCCTGTGTATCGCCGACACGGATGAGAAAGAGGCCGCCCGGGTCGCCACCGCTGACTGGGGCTACCTGCGGCTACGCGGACAGGCCTACAAGGAAAAGGACCTGAAAGAATGGGCCAGCTGGGTAACCGGCCAACAGTGGGATGACGCGTTCGTGTTCTTCAAGCACGAGGAGGAGGGATCCGGACCCGAGTTCGGCAGGAAGTTCATGAGTATGGTCGAGCCCTGACCGGCCGACACACAAAGTGGCAGGAGAGGAACGGTGCATCCCCGTAGCGGACGTCGAGTCGCACCCTGAACTCGAACCCCAGTACGGCGAATCGCAGTACGCGAAGCGGATGCACTCGGCTCCGCTTCCGGCTACTTGTTCCCCATCCTCAGGATCTTGTCCCACTGCCGTTTCGTTGCTTTCACGACGGATAGTCGGCCCTGCCGCACCAGCGCCATCTCTTCGAAGGTCGCATCTGCCTTGATCTCGGCAAGCGTCACCGGCCGCTTCAGCTTCTTCACCGCCTCGAGGTCGAACACGACCATCTTATCGTTCTTAAGTCCTGGA
>JBDHLU010000148.1:0-8355 GCA_039656555.1 Gemmatimonadota bacterium
TAGTTCCGGAGCCGGCCCCGTCTTCGTCCACTCCATTTCAGTCACACCGGCCTTTCCGATGATCTGCCGTTGCATGGCAACCAGTTCAGCTATGCCCTTTTGCGCAAACTCCAACGCACCCGCCACATCTTCCTCGGAAAGTTCGAGGCAGCCACCTTCTACCATCATGATCGAGTCCTCGTGACCGGACACGACCATGTCCAAATCACTCGCCTCGAGTTGCTCAAAGGTCGGATTCATGAGGAATTCGCCATCGATCCGCCCAACTCGAACGCCACTGATTGGGCCGTTCCATGGGGCCTTGGACAAGGAAAGCGCCAAGGACGCCGCGGTCAGCCCCAAAACGTCGGCGTCGTTCTCCTGATCGGCCGACAACACGTAGACATAGACCTGGACTTCGTTCTTGAAACCCTTCGGAAAGAGCGGCCTGAGCGATCGATCGATGAGCCGCCCCGCGAGAATCTCCGCTTCGCCCGGGCGCCCTTCCCGTTTGAAAAAGCCCCCTGGAATCTTTCCGGCCGCGTATGATTTTTCGCGGTATTCGACGAGAAGGGGAAAGAAGGGCAAGTGAGAAACCTTGTCCGACACTGTCACCGCTACTAGAACCATTGTCTCGCCAAACTGAACGAGTACGCTGCCCGCCGCCTGCTTCGCCAATCGACCCGTCTCAAAGCGGATCTGTCGACCGGCAAAGGTCTGTTCCACGTGCTGTACCATGTTTTTCCTTGATATTATGTGAACCACAATTTTGCTACCGACTCCGCTCACGCCGTGTGCGTGAAGTTCGTTCTAGTGCCGGAGTCCCAACTCCCCAATGAGGGCTCGGTAGCCTTCGATGTCCGTCCGCTTCATGTACTTGAGCAGACGGCGACGCGTGCTGACCATTTGCAACAGACCGCGCCGTCCGTGGTGGTCCTTATTGTGAGTGCGGAAGTGCTCTGTGAGGTCGTTGATACGCGCGGTGAGCATCGCGATCTGCACCCGGGTCGACCCTGTGTCGCCCGGCCGCGTTGCATGTTTCTCCATCACCGCCTGCTTGTCAAAACTCATGAAACGTGTATCCTCCCATGACGCGGGCCCCACTATGATGAAAGCCCGTATTTTATGTTAGCATAACAATTTAGCCGCCTGCCCAACACCTGTAAAGACGTCATCATGTCTCCCAAACCGGACGACTTGTTGGGCCAAACCATCGGCCCCTATGTCCTCGATCGCCTCATTGGCCAGGGCGGATTCGCATGGGTCTATGCCGGACATCCCTCTTCCGGCGGCGATCCGGTGGCGCTCAAGATTCTGAAACCGCGGTTTGGGGGCGATCCCGAGTTCGAGGCTCGATTCCGGGCCGAATCCGAAGCCGCTGCCAAGATGGACCACCCTAATGTGGTCAACATCCGGGCGGCGGGTAGGGCGGACGGTTACACCTATCAGGTGATGGACCTCTACCCCGATTCCCTGGGATCACTCGTCAAGAGGGATGGCCCTCTTTCGGAGGACCGCGCTATCCCGATCGCCCAGGACATCTTGCGGGGCCTCCAATACGCTCACGACGCTGGCCTGCTCCACCGGGACATCAAGGTCGACAATGTGCTCCTCCGCGCAGACGGGTCAGCCGTAATCGCAGATTTCGGGCTGTCTCGCGTCGTCTCGGGGTATACGTCAGCCACCGGCGTCGACATGACGATCGGTACGCCGCAGTACATCTCCCCCGAGCAAGCCCAAGGTCGCGCAATGGATGGTCGCTCGGACTTGTATTCGGTCGGGGTCACGCTCTACCGGGCCATCACAGGGGACGCGCCGTTCCATTCCAATGACTGGTTTGAGTTGGCGCGCATGCATGTGGAAGAACCTCCACCTTCGCCACGGTCGTTGCGGCCCGAGCTGTCTGCGCGTTTTGAACGGATCGTACTGAAATGCCTTGCCAAGCATCCCGACGACCGCTACCGCTCCGCCTCGGCCCTCCTCGACGAGCTTACCGAGATCACCAACGCATCCCGATCGACCGGGACGTTCGGCGTCCCCCCCGTTCGGACCGACGAGATGGTCACGTTCATCTCGACCGCGCGGCCTCGCTGGCAGGTAATCACCGTCGCCGTGCTCGTCGTCGTGGCGGTGGCATACTTGGTGGTCTTGCTGGGAGGGTGACGACTAACCAATCAACCTCATGATGTCATTGCGGAACACCAACACGAAAATTGCGAGCAGGACCAGCATCCCGGCCTGAGTCAATCGTACGCGCCAAGCAATTGACAGGGGCTTGCCGCGAATCCCTTCGAGAATCAAGAAGACCATGTGCCCACCGTCTAATACGGGAATCGGCAGCATGTTGAGCACTGCTAGGTTGACGGACAGCAACGCCATGAACGCAAGGAGCGGAGCAATCCCCAATGCGGCTACCGCCCCGGAGACCTGGGCAATCAGAATGGGCCCGCCCAGTTCGTCTGTTGACACAGTCCCCACGAACATGCCCTTGATCGTCACTAGAACGTCTTCCACGTCTCGCCACGTGCTGCCAGCCCCCTGACCAAACGCTCCGATCAGCCCATACTCGATCCGAATGATCTCGACGTCGGCAGCGATACCGATCCACCCCTCTATGCGATCCTCACCCGCCAGCCCCCCCGGAATGGTGCGCTCTTCCGGCGTCACCATCGTTGCGAACACGGAATCACCGCGACGAACGTGTAGCTCCAACTCGACCTCCGCGGAACTGGAAATGATCCGTTTCAGATCTTCCCAATGTCGGACGGAGTCCGGCCCGATCGCGATGATTTCGTCGCCCGCCTCGATCCCGGCTCTTGCGGCTGGCAGCCCGGGCTGAGTTCCGCCGATTCGATTGGGCCACGCCGGCCTCAGCGCGTCGAAGATCGCCAAGCGCGACTCGACATCCGTTCCGGGAATCGCGACTGTCACCGGATCCACACCGCCCGCAAATTCGAACCGCATCCGGTCGGACCCCCGATCGAGCACTTTCTCGCGCAACACGGTCCACGACCTCACCGTGTCGCCGTTCACGCGCACGACCTGGACACCTTCGGGCAAATCCAATAGGGCATCCGCCACGCCCGGTAGACCATCCGGTTCCACAAAAGCGATATGCGTGGTTGGGTCTTCCGCGCGACCTATGGTCGCAGCGATTCCGGTATAGGCTAGGAACGCAAAAATTATGTTCATTGTCACGCCCGCCGAGATCACCATCATGCGAGCCCACAACGGCTTGTTTTCGAAGAGCTTGTCCTCAGGCCATTCTTCGACCGTTTCCCCACCCTCCAGCTTCGACATCTCTTCCATCTCTTCCTTGCTCGCCATCTTCACGTATCCACCGAGTGGGATCCACGCGACGACGTATTCCGTCTCTCCGCGTCGGAATGCTAGTGGAGTTGGTGGTCCGATCCCGATCGAAAACCTGGGTACACCGATGCCCACGGCTTTGGCGGCGATGAAGTGCCCCAACTCGTGCACGAAAATCAACACGCCGAGCACGATGAGGAATGCTACTATTGTGAACATCGAGTTTCTCCTTCGACCCGCGCCCATCGATCTGCAGCGAGCACGCTCTCCAGGTCGAGGGTGCTCGCTTCGTGGTCATCCAAAACAGATCGCACCACCTCGGGAATCTGTCCGAACCGGATTTTATTATCGAGGAACGCCGCTACCGCCACCTCATTGGCCGCATTGAACACGGCCGGATAGGTCTGACCGCTCCGTCCCGCCTCCACGCCCAATTCGAACGATGGAAAGTCGCCACTACGGAGCGGTTCGAACGTCAAGGGGCCGGCCTCAACCGGATCGAACGCCCGGACGGCGTCATCGGTGACTCTATCGGGGTACGTCAACGCATACAAGATCGGCAACTCCATCGTCGGGAATCCCACCTGTGCCAATACGGACCCATCCACAAACTCCGTGAACGCATGAATGATCGATTGGGGGTGCACCACCACTTCGATCGCGTCATACCCCAACTCGAATAGATGGTGCGCCTCGATCACCTCGAGTGCCTTGTTGGCCAGGGTAGCACTATCAACCGTGATCTTGGGACCCATATTCCACGTCGGGTGCTGCATGGCCTCTTCGACGGTTGCCTCGTGAAGCTTGTCCGCCGGCCACTCGCGAAACGGCCCACCAGACGCGGTCAAGATGAGGCGCCGCATCTCGGAATGCGGCCGGCCAACCACACATTGCAACACCGCACTATGCTCTGAGTCGATCGGAACGATTTCCCCGCCACCTTGGCGAGCCGCCTCTTTCACGAGATCCCCAGCCATCACGAGGGTCTCCTTGTTTGCCAAGGCTACCCGTTTGCCCGCGCGGAGCGCGGCCAGCGTCGCCGGCAACCCCGCCGCACCGACGACCGCGTTCAATACGATATCGGCGTCCGGATGTGTCGCTGCTTCGACGAGACATTCCGGACCCACACTGAGCCCGTTAGCGGAAACCCGAGGGCCACCATTGACCAAGCCGCCGAACACGGCGCCGCTGCCCGCCATCTGTTCTTCGAGCATTTCGGCGGACCCATAAGCCGTAAGTGCCACGACACGGAATAGTTCGCGCTGGCGTTCCAACACACGTAGGGCGCTGGTGCCGATAGAGCCGGTCGACCCCAAGATGGCGACACCCCTCATAGGCCGAACACTCCGTAGAGCAACGCAGCCACCGGTAGGCCCCAATACAGTGCATCGAGTCGGTCGAGCACCCCACCATGCTCCGAGAAGAACTTCCCAGAGTCCTTCACCCCTGCTTCCCGCTTGAAAAGGGACTCTGCAAGGTCGCCCAACTGTCCCATGATCGATACCGCAAGCGCAAAGACCACGAGCTGCCACGCTTCCATACGAATACTGAAACGCTGTAACACGAACACGCCAAACACCGGCGCGATCACCAACGCGCTCATGGTTCCCGATAGGGAACCGGACCAGGTTTTCTTCGGGCTGAGCCCGGGCCAGAGCCTGGGGCCACCCAAAATCCCCCCCATGGTCATAGCGACGCTGTCGCCTACCCAAATCAGGATCATCGGGAGCAACACCAGCCACGTCGCCGCCCAGGGGGTGCTCGCGTCGAGCCCATGGCGGAGAATGACCACGAAGGTCAGCAGGCCACTCGGGTACACGACGCCCAGAAACGTTATCGCAACGGACGCCATGGGTTTGGACATCGGGCCCCTGGCCATCGCCACCAGCACCGTGAGCATCATCAACAGCGGTCCGCCAAACAACAACACGTCGGCACTTCCCGCTCCGCCGGTGATGGCCCAATAGGCGACGATCGGAAGTACGGCCGCGGCCCCTGCCCCGATACCACTGAGCGGCCAGGACCCGGCCAGGCGAGCCATGCGGTAAAACTCGACCGCACCAACGGCCCCCAGCCCACCGACCAATACGGCGAGGAGCCAACCGCCTACCCGAATAGCCGCCAGCGCCACGGGGATGGCCACTGCGGCGACGAGGATGCGGCGGATCATGCTCGATGACATAGTGGAGACAGGTGCTAGACCTCCATGATCTCCACTTCTTTGGACTTGATCAGAGCGTCGATACGTCCAATCGAGTCATCGTGCAACTTCTTGACGTGCGCCTCACTCCGACTTTTTTCGTCATCCGAGACGTGTTCGATCTTCTGGATCTGATCGAGTCCTTCGTGACGTGCATGGCGCACGGATACCCGCCCCTCCTCCGCGAGCTTGTGTACGACCTTGACTAGGTCTTTCCTTCGTTCTTCCGTGAGTGGGGGCAAAGGAACACGAATGATGGTACCATCGTTGCCGGGATTCAGCCCGAGGTCGGCCGACCGAATCGCCTTTTCTATCGCATCCATGAGTCCCTTGTCCCACGGTTGCACGGTCAACTGACGCGGTTCGGGCGCTGCAACCGCCGCCACTTGGTTGAGCGGCATCTGCTGGCCGTAAGCTTCGACCCGCACCGTGTCCAACAAGCTCGCTGTCGCCTTGCCGGATCGAATGGTCGCCAATTCCCTCTGGGTACTCTCCAACGCCCTCTCCATATGTGCCTTCGTATCGCTTTCGATCTTCTTGAGCGTCATCGCACGATGGTCCCGACGCGGTCGCCCCGGAGCACCCGGGCCACTGCGCCTTTTTGGTTAGCGTTCATTACCACAATCGGTAACCCGTTCTCCTCGCAAAGCCCAAAGGCATTTGCGTCCATCACCCTCAGGTTTTTGACCAAGGCTTCCCGATACGTCAGTTCCGGAATGAACTCAGCGTTTGGGTCTTTCTTGGGGTCGGCCGTAAACACACCGTCCACGCTAGTTGCTTTGATGATCACATCGGCTTCGATCTCGAGCGCGCGCAAGACCGCCGCCGTGTCGGTTGAGAAGTACGGGTTTCCCGTCCCACCCGCAAACAACACGACCCGTCCCTTTTCCATATGGCGCTGCGCCCGCCGCCGGATATAGGGCTCGGCAAGTTCCTCCATCCGAATCGCGCTCATCACGCGCGTCTGGACTCCCTTGCGTTCGAGAATGTCCTGGATTGCCAGGGCGTTTATGACCGTGGCCAGCATCCCCATGTAATCGGCGGATACGCGATCCATGCCCTCTTGGCTGGCTGCGGTTCCCCGGATGATGTTGCCTCCCCCGACCACTAGGCCGAGGGCGACCCCCATCCCGACGACTTCCTTAATCTCGTCAGTCATCTGATCGACGACGGCGAAATCGATCCCGAAGCTCTTCCCACCGGCCAAGGCCTCGCCGGAGAGCTTCAGCAATACTCGCTTGTAGGCGAGTTCGTCGCTCATTCAGCCCCGAGTTCGAACCGCACGAAGCGCTTGACTACGATGTTCTCTCCGAGCTTGCCGGACGCTTCTTTGACGATATCACCCACTGTCTTCTTGTCTTCCTTAACGAACGGCTGTTCGAGGAGAACCTTCTCCTCGTAGAACTTCCTGAGCCGCCCCTCGACGATCTTGTCCCACACCTGCTCCGGCTTGCCGCTTTCGGCGGCTTGGCCACGGAAGACCTCGCGCTCAGCCTCGACTAGATCCTGCGGTATCTCTTCTTTTGTCACCGCCAGGGGTTTCATCGAGGCAACGTGGAGCGCCACGTCCTTGGCCAACCCCTGAAAATCGTCGGTCCGCGCGACGAAATCCGTCTCACAATTGAGTTCGACCATCACCGCAACTTTGCCGTTGAAGTGCACGTAGGAACCGATCAGGCCTTCCGACGCCGTGCGACCCGCTCGCTTTTCGGCGCTGGCCATGCCCTTCTTGCGCAGGAACTCGATCGCCTTGTCCACGCTTTCGGTCTCCTGCAACGCCCTCTTGCAATCCATGATGCCGGCACCAGTCTTGGCGCGTAGCTCGCTCACATCCTTCGCCGAAATCTTCTTCGTCATAGTCATCGTCTACCCATCGTTCAAAATGCTCGTTGTAAAAACCGCCGCCTCGAGTACCACAGCGCGGGCTCGAAGGCGGCGGTCGGACAGGGTCGATCCCGTCGTCCTACTCCTTCTCCCCCTCTGCCGGCACCTGGGCCGCCTCAGCCGGTGCATCAGCCTCAGGTGCATCAGCCTCAGGTGCCTCAGCCTCAGGTGCCTCACCTTCCGAGGCCGCTACGGCTGCAGCTGCCTCCGGGTCGTCCGGTTTCAGCCGCGCCGCTATGGCTTCCGGCTTTGGACGGCGCTTGCGTCGCGGGCGACGCCGGCGGGTCTCTTCTTCATTGGCCTGCGCCATGTCCGTACTGTAGGTGGAGTACGCCTCCGCTTCCGACGTCGTTTCGCGAACAGGGACTTGGCTCCGGGCTTCCATCACGACATCGACGCGCGCGCTCGTAATCAACGACACCGAGCGAATGGCATCGTCGTTCCCCGGAATCGGCACCGAGATCAGGTCTGGATTGGCGTTCGTGTCCACAATCGCGACGACCGGGATACCCAGCTTGTTCGCTTCCGCGATTCCAATCCGTTCCTTCTTCGCATCTACCACGAATATCGCCCCTGGAAGACGACCCATCGACTTGATGCCTTCGAGATTGCGACTGAGCTTCTGGCGCTCACGATCCAGTTGCAGCTGCTCCTTCTTCGTGAAGAACTCGAAGGTGCCCTCTTCTTGCCCCTGCTCGAGTTCCTTCAAGCGCTGGATCTGCTTCTTGATGGTTTGGAAGTTCGTCAGCGTACCACCCAGCCAACGTTCGACCACCCAAAACGCACCACACCGTTCGGCTTCAGCCCTTACGATCTCGTTGAGTTGGCGCTTGGTGCACACGAACAGCACGTTGTCGCCACGCATGACGACCTCGCGCAGGAGTTCCTGCGCCTTTTGAAGCTGTCTCAGCGTTTTCTGAAGATCGATCAGGTAGATACCGGACCGTTCCGCGAAGATGAAACGTCGCATCTTCGGGTTCCAT
>JBDHLU010000149.1:0-8151 GCA_039656555.1 Gemmatimonadota bacterium
GATCCCCACCGCCGGCCCAACGAACCGAGCGCAGTGCACGGTCCATCGCGTGTACGCTCCCTCCGGAGCATCGAGCACCTGTTGCAACCACTCCTTCGGGCTCCGCCGAGTGATGGTAAGCGTGTCTTCCCACTTCTCGAGCCGCTCCTCCACGGCAATGTCCTCGATAGCCGGAAACAGCAACTCGCGGAGGTCAGCGTCGATGAAGTTGTCGACCAGCTCTAGGGCATACGCCCGCCGGTCGCGGCCGTGCGCGTAGTTATTCCAAGCCGTGAGTGCGTCGCTGTTGGGATACAAGAAATCGAGAAAGAGAAACAGGCGATGGTGAAACGCGTTGACCTCGAACTCCAGCGCTTCGCGCAGCAACTCCAGATCGTCGTTGCCGGTCAGGTCAGCCACGGCTGTGTACGCGTTGGCAAGATCCTGTATCTCGTCGACCAGAAGCCTGCGGAAACGAGGTCGCTCCTTGACCGCTGGTTCGTAGTGGCAAGCCGCGAGAGCTTTGAGAGCAGCATACCGATCCTCGTCCGCGGTCGTGTCGATCAACTCGTTCAGCTGCTCAGCAGCCTTTGCCGTTCCAATCCGCCCAAGGAGGTTGAGTATCGTGACGCGCAGTGCCCGATCGTACTCAAAATATCGGAACCCTTTCATCAACGCCGTGATGGCAGGATCTCCCCCCAACGCAAGCGCACGCGTCGCTGTAGTAGCGGTCTCCGGGTCGGCAAGTGCCCGCACAAGGGGCGCCCACAATTGGGCATGTCCCATCGCCCCCGCCGCTTCGATAGCCGCCCGCCGCACGTTCGGATCGGCATCCTTGAGCAGAGTTCGTGCTGCACGATAGAACGAGGCGTCAGCGGTGTCGCGCAGGACGGAGGCGGCAAACTGACGGTCCGCAGGGTCGCCCGATTCCAAGAACTTCAACAACTCGGCCCCGGCGTACACGATGCCCTCCATCGACCCCGATCGCAGCAACCCGACCATTGCTCCTCGCTGTACGTTCGGATCGTCGTGCTCGAGGGCCTTGACTCCGTGATCGATCGCATCCTCATCTACCACGCACAGCGTCCGCATCGCCCACCCGCGCACGACAGGATCTGGATCCGATTCATAACGAGCCTTTACACGATCCAACGCGATCACGATCCGATGCTCTTCGACCAACTTCAGCGCTTCGATTCGCACGTCGGCGAGATCGTGTTTGAGCACGTGCCGGACCGCAAGCTTGAAGAAGGGTTGGCCCGAGCGTTCAAGCAGATCGAGCGCGTACACCACGTTTTCCGGGTGGTGCGAATCTAGTTCGCGCTTGATCATGGGAATGACATCGTCCGTCATGCCGAGCGCACCGGCGCGAATACGTCGACGGGAAAGAACTCCTCCAAGAATATCGACATAGTGACGCTTGAGGACGAGTGCAATCCCGATCCACACAACACTCAGCACAAGCAGCATCGAGGCGATACCCACCGCCCCGATCCCGATCGTCTTGCCAAGGATCAACAACAACAATCCGGCACCGCCAACGGCGAACGCATCCACGATGCCTTCCATCGTTGTTTGCACTGCCGGCCCCTTGTTCATCAAGGGTTGGTATAGCGTGGCGAACGACGAGGCCTGCACGCCACGGAAGATCTTGTCACTCACACGCGTGGCGGTCATGAACCAAAACACCGGGATTGACACCACTTGAACGCTCAAGAGCGCAAGCATCGCGGCTCCGAGCCCAGCCGACCCGCCGACCATCGTGGACCCAACGACCATGGATCCGATGCCCCCCGCACCAACCACGAGGACGGCTCCCACCAACAACGCCACAGGAAGCCCAAGTAGTCCCGCCACCATGCCGAAGCGCTCGATCATCCGACCGGCAACGAACGATCTAAAGCCAAAGTTGATAATGGCGGTCACTGCCTGATACGCACCAAAAAACCCAGCGAATTCCGCTTCGCCCGGATACCGCCCCTTCGCGACGATATTGAACGCGTTATCCACGAACACGAACGCCGCGCCGCTCATGAGGAAGTATCCAACCATGACCTTGAGGTAGGGATTCGACCACGTGATCGGCTTACGCTCCCGTATGTTGCCCGAAGGCGGCTCCTTCGAAAAACGATCCTTGTACGCGCGTCCCAACATCACGAAGACGAGTGCGGCGACCCCGAAACCGCCGGCCGAGAACAGCAGGAGTTGCGGTATCCCAATCGCGTCGACGATCGCCTTCGCGGCGAACCCGCCCAGCGAGTAGCCGAGCACGTCACCAGTGGCGACGATGGGGAACAACCGTTTGCCCTGACGGATGTCCACGACTTTGGTGGCTGCACCCCAGAATGCCAGGTTCGACAGGATGAGCAGGACGAGCGACCATACGATCAGCACCATCGACGGAGCGGCCAAAGCGGCTTCCGCAACGGCAGCGGTGGCACCTGCTGCCGGCGTCGCCCTTGCAACGAGCGCCCACAACCCGAGGGTAACGCTCCCCAAAACCACGAGATTGGCCGTGATCAACAGCCGTGGCGGAAGCTTCTGTCCCAATCTGAGATATCCGGCACTTGCCGCCATGGTACCGACGGACGTCAACATGTAGACGTATGCCAGATCGGTGGCGCTCCATGCTTCAAGGAAAATCGAGAATCCGGCCGTGAGCGCGAATACACGACCGATACCAATGGCAAACGCCAACGCCATGAGCGTGGCCGTTACCTTCTTTTCTTCGGGATAGATATTGAGAACGCGAAGGACCGCTTCCATCAGGAGAACCGGCCACAGGTCAAGAGCCAATCCCCGCGCTTGGACAGACGGAAGCCCCAGAAGCCATCACCCAACATGCGCCGGTACCACTCAACATCGTTGATGTCCCATTCCTTTGTGGGTTCGTCAGTCAGCTGAGGCGCAATCCGCAAATCTTTGTGCAGCAAGTAGGCGTCGAGATCGAACTTGTCGACCTTGAATCCTTTGAGAAAAAAACCGCCCGCCAGATGATTCCGAATGCTCGCCGCGTTGGTCGGCAGCACCTCACCGCAGAGGTGCACGTACCCGTTGTCCAGCGCGAAATCATTGCGCAACACGATCATGTTCTTGTGAAGATTGTTGTGGCGATACTCGGGATGCACTCCCGACCCGGCGGCGTGTCCAACACAGTGCAACTCGTCAGCGGGAATGCCCATCAGGACCCCGTAGTTCTCCTCGCTTTCCGGCGGCACCTGTAACACCGAGTACGCTATGAGCCTATCGTCGTGCCATGCCCCTACGATACACCCGGATTCCTCCGCGCCCTCCGCGAAGTACTTCGCGTCCCGGACATAGAGCGGAAGGGGTTTGGGCGCGACAGAGAGGATATGTCCCTGCAAACGTACCAGCGCTGCCGCTTCCTCGCCGGTTACGAACCCCAACCGGTATTGGAAACGTTCACGCGTGTGTTTGAGCACCACATTTCCGACGACCGTGATCGCACGCCACTTCTCGGCTAGGGGCATGGGGGGAGAAGATACGGGGAAAGGGGAAAGGGGAAAGGGGAAAGGTGCGTCCCCTTTCCTCTTTCCCCTTTCCCCTATTACTGCAGCTCCGGCTTCCTCCCCAGCACATCCTCGATCGAGAGATTTCGTATGGGGCCAAGATCCAGCGCGCGAATCTCATCCTCGATCGTCTCGCGGTCTCCCACGACGACGATGACCATCCGGTCGGGCACGATGTGCTCGCGCGCAACGCGTTGTACGTCGCCTTTGGAAACGGCCAGCATTTGGTCCACGTATCCGTTCAGATAATCGATAGAAAGATCGTAGATCCAAAGATCGTCGATGCTCCCTGCGATTCCTCGCACGGACTGGAACCGACCCGGGTACTGATACGCCACATAGTTCTTCGCACCAACCACTTCGTCCTCGGGCAGCGTTTCCAGGATACCCTCAAACTCCTTGAAGAACTCGTGGAGCGCCGGGGCGGTCGCGTCGGTCTGTACCGCCGACGAAGCACGGAAGGCACCCTTCAACAACGAAAATTGAAAACTGGAGCCCGCACCATAGGTATAGCCGTGCTCTTCGCGCAGATTCTGGTTGAGGCGCGATCCGAATGCCCCACCCAGCATCGTGTTCATCACTTGCAAGGCGTAGTAGTCATTGGTGGCGCGTGCGACGCCGATGCGGCCGATGAAAATCTCACTCTGCGCGGCTCCGGGTTGGTCCACGAGCAGAATTTCGCGGCCTCCCACCTGGTTCGCCTCGGGCCACCGCGCCTCGGGCACCGGGCGCGCTTCCCACGATCCGAACGCTTCCTCCAGCTTCGGCATCAACTCCGCCGCATTGACCGCGCCCACGACGATCATGACGCTGTTGTTGGGGCGGAAGTACGTCGAGTGAAACAGGCGCATGCCATCCGTGGTCATCGCCTTGATCGATGCCTCGGTTGACAGCGACGGCCGGCCGTACGGATGCTCTTCACCAAATAGCGCCTTTGCGAAGAGCACTCTCGCGATAGCACCGCCCTCGTCATGAGCTTGGAGGAGTGCCGTCAGGCGACTGGTTTTTTTGCGATCCAACTCGGCGCTCGGAAAATCCGGCCGGAGCGCGATGCCTGCCATGAGTGGAAGCGCGTCATCCAGCTTGCTGACTGGGGTGAACAACCCGACCGATGTGGTATGTGTCCCCGCACCTACGTTGATGGAGGCGCCGAGAAAATCGATCGCGTCCGCGAGCGCCAGCGGATCCATGCCCGCTGCCCCCTCGTCCATCATGTCGGCTGTCATCCGGGCCAATCCGATACGGTCGGACGGGTCGTGTGCGGTCCCGACTCGCACCACGAGATTCAGCTGAACGAGTGGTACGGTGTGCTTCTCGACCAGCATGACCGAAAGCCCGTTGGACAGTTCGAGTTGCTGGATGGCCGGAAGGGACAAGGTCGGAGGTGCTCCTGGTTCCGGAGGGCCGCTTCGATCGGGCCCCTGCCCATAAAGTCCCGTTGTCGCCGCCACCGTCATCGCAACCGTGGCGGTCACGAGCGTGCTGATTTGTTTTCGCATGGTCATCGGTCCTCGCTCGTAATCTTTTTAGTGGCGGCCAATTCCGGTTTGCCCTCGGGAACGATACTCAAGATCAAGCGTGCATCGTTCCTCAAGAATGAGACGATGCTCGCCTGTATATCGCTGGGTGCCAGCGCCTTGTAACGCGCGAGATCCTGGTTGAAGTAGTCAGGATTCCCGGTCCGGAGGTAGTAGTTGTTGAGTTGGCCGCTCAAGCCGATCAGGCTCTCCGCGCCGGCCAGGAACCGCGACTCATACCCATTCACCGCACGCTGTACCTCACGTTCGGTGGGGCCTTCTTCCTTGAGCCGGTCCAGTTCTTCCTGAATCGCCGCTTCGATCTCGTTCAGGTCGTGCCCGCTGCGTGCGGTGGCGACAATGCAAAAACTCGAACTCAGCTCGGACGACCGTTGGAACGCCGATACGTCTTGGGCGATCTCCATCTCGTACACGAGCCGCTTGTACAAACGGGAGTTCTTACCGCCCGCCAGCACATTCGCGGCAATATCCATCTCGGCGTCGCCCGGGGAATAGATCGGAGGTGTGAGCCAGCACATGTACGCTCGTGGAAGCTGCACGCGGTCTTCGTTCACCAACCGGCGTTCTTCCGTCAGGTACGCCGCAGGACCGTCGAGCGGCGCCACCGGAGGGCCGGCCTCGACATCCGAGAACCAATGCATCACCTGCTCCTTCACGACCGCGGGGTCAAAATCGCCGACGATCGACAAGCTCGCGTTGCTCGGCGCATACCACGTCTTGTGAAAATTCACGACGTCTTCGAAGGACGCCGCGCTCAGGTCTTCCATGGACCCGATCACCGGCCAATGGTAAGGATGGTCCGGCGGATACAGGTTTTCGTTGATCAGGTTGAACGCCTCGCCGTACGGACGGTTGTCGACACGAAAGCGTCGCTCGTTCTTCACAACGTCGCGCTGGCCGTCGACCTTCTCGGGCGACATCGCACCCAACAGATAGCCCATGCGATCCGATTCCAGGAACAGGGCAAGCTCGAGGGCATTGTTGGGAACGAGTTCGAAGTAGTTCGTTCGGTCGGTAGTCGTCGAACCGTTGTTGACGCCGCCGACGCCTTCCAACCACTCGTCGAATTTCCCTTCCGGGACATTCTCCGACCCCTCGAACATGATGTGCTCGAAAAGATGGGCGAACCCCGTTCGGCCCGTTTCCTCTCGTCCCGATCCGACGTGGTACCACACATTGACCGCGATCATCGGTGTGGTCTTGTCCACGTGCAGAATGACGTTGAGACCGTTGGGGAGCGTGAAGCGCTCGAAGGGGACGGCGAGCTTGGTATCCTGAGCCGCGAGGGCGCCGGCCACGAGGGGCAGCGCGGCTAGGCTCAGTGTGAGCATCCGTCTCATGCTGGACTCCTATGTGTTGCGACTTGAGAGTATGATAATTACGGCGGACCGGCGGGAGAAGTTCCGGCGGCCCGCTCCCGCCACATGACCACCAAACTGGCCACGACGGCCGAGGTCGCTAGCGCCCACGGCGCCGGGCGTGCAACCCAGGCCACCACCACGGCCGTCATCCCAGCGAGCACTGGATTTACCCAGGCGATCCACGCCTTCGCTCGTTGCTCATGGTTCGTACGCTGTGCAATAGCAGCCATCACGCCATCGGCGAAGTCTGGCCGCACGGATTCCTCTTCAGCTAAGAGCGCTCGTGTGGTTTTCAACTCCTCGAGCTGCGCGTGGCACTCCTCGCACCCATGAACATGATCGAGCTGCGTCATGTCCCAGTCGAGCGCCTGGCCGAGCGAGGTCAACGTATCAATGTCGAGACACGACTTCATCGCGCCATACCTCCAATGCGGGTCGAAGTTTTGCCAACGCGTGGTGCAGTCCGGCCTTCACGGTCCCCTCGGCGCAGCCGAGCGCAGCCGCGGTGTCCCTGGTGCTGTCACCGTCGATCAGACGATGGATGACAATGTCCCGCTCGCGATCGGGAAGCTCGAATAGGGCTTCGAGCAACGCCGCCCGGAGTTCGGATCGTTCAGCCTCGCGGTCAGCCGTGGCCCCGCTCGCCAGCGATTCGTCGAGTGGCGCCTTCCGGTCAGGCCGCCTGGCGTCTGCCAAGCACACCGATCGCGCGATCGCGTACAGCCAACCGAGCAGCGAACCCGCTCCGGTGAACTGGCGCCGCTTCTCGTACGCACGCACCCACACGTCCTGCAAAAGGTCGTGCGCGTGGTCCAGGTCACGGGCAAAGGACCGGGTCACTCCGAGCAGGCGGGGTGAGTACCGATCCACGAGTTCGCGGAACGTGTCGGGGTCGCCGGCCCAAAACTTGTCGAGCGCTTCGCGGGTCGGGCTCACGCCTGCTGGGATCGACTCCATAATGAAAGAAACGTCGGCCACCCCAGCACCGCGACCATGACCATCGGGACGATCAACCTGATGTCGGCGGCGAACCCTGCGAAGCCGGCCGACTGCATCGCGATCAATTCGTAGCTGTTCTCGCCGGCGAGGTAGGTCGTGATGACAAGGAGAATGCCGATCGCCCACACCTGTGCCAGACGCAACTGTTTCCGCGGCACTAGGCGGAGCCAGAATCCTACGAAGACGCCGAACCACGCGAACAGGAACGGAAGGATGCTACCATCGACGCGTGAGAAATAATGGAAGGCAAGCTGGTTGGCGCGGAACCAGTCGTCCTTCGAGGCCGTCGGGCCCAGGGTGCGGGCCGCGTCCAGCGCCTCACGAAGTGCCCCTCGCAGTTCGGCGAGACTCAGGACAGCAGGATGCGTTGCGTTTTCGGGCCCCATCGCGTTCGATAGGATCGCCGGGCCGATCCATCCCGCGAGCAAGAACAATACGGCCGAAACAGAGGCGGCGACGGCCCCGAACGCCATCCATCGCTGCCACACGAGTTCCTCGCCCAATACTGGTTTCGACACGGCCAGTCCTGCCGGAAACGCCGCCAGAACCAATGACATGCCTCCCCAGCTGACCAGGCCTGCGAGGAAACCGGTCCCTTCCCTCGGCGAGGTGAGATACATCAACCCCAGAAAAAGATCGATGCCGACGGCCCATACCAGAAGGGTGATCCAGAACTTCGCTGCGGTTTCGGTGGCAAACTTGGCAGCCATGCGTCTCTCCTTGGTTGTTTGAGAGATGCGGGTG
>JBDHLU010000150.1:0-10828 GCA_039656555.1 Gemmatimonadota bacterium
GACGGCGCTTTCGGTAGTCGAGGGTAAACCACTCACGAATACTGCGGGAACGATTCTAGATCCGATCGCGAGCCTACGGTATCGGTTGGCAATTCCGGCTGGTGGGACGGCACGCCTGGTCTTCACCACGCTCGTCGCGCCCTCCAGGGATGAAGCGCTCGACCTCGCGGAGAAATACCGCCAAACGGACACGTTCGAGCGCGAAAGCTCACTCGCTTGGATGTACGCCCAAGTCCAGCTCCACCACCTCCAGATCACGCAAGACGAAGCGCATCTCTTCCAGCGTCTGGCCAACCGCATGCTCTACGCCGATCGCACCTTGCGCACGATCCCCCAAGATCTGGCCGCCAACGGCAGAGGTGCGTCCGGGCTCTGGGCCTACGACATCTCCGGCGACCTCCCGATTGCCGTGGTGCGCATCGAGCGAGAAGAAGAGCGGGATGTGGCGAGGCAACTGCTGCGGGCACACGAGTACTGGCGCCTGAAGGGGATCGCCGCCGACCTGGTGATCCTCAATGCGAAGGGTGCCTCCTACGCACAGGAACTCCAAGGGTTCTTCGAATCCATGGTGCGTGCGAGTCAGTCTACGATTGGCGGTGAAGGCGACGGGGAACAGGGGAGCGTCTTCGTGCTTCGTGAAGACCTGTTGCCTTCGGACGATCTGCTCCTGCTGCGCTCGGCGGCGCGCGTGCTGATTGTAGCGAGTAGGGGTACGCTGTCTGAGCAAGTCATCCGGCTGCACTCGAGGCCAGGATCGGTGCCGCCACCGCCAATCCGCCCGCCGCGCGACGACGCAAAGGCGGTACCCCCGCCAACTCCGGATCTCGAGTTTTTCAACGGACTGGGAGGATTCACTGAAGACGGCCGCGAATACGTCACAGTGTTGGGCGAAGGACAATGGACACCGGCTCCCTGGATCAACGTCGTGGCAAACCCGGCGTTTGGTTTTCAGGTTTCCGAGTCGGGATCAGGCTATACGTGGTCCGTCAACAGCCGCGAAAACAAGCTGACACCATGGTCCAACGATCCTGTCAGCGACGCACCGGGCGAAGTGTTCTACGTACGTGACCTGGACAGCGGTCTAATCTGGGGGCCGACGTGTCTTCCAATTCGCGAAGACAGCCGACCATACGTCATCCGGCACGGCCAGGGTTACAGTCGCTTCGAGCATACATCCCACGGCATCGCACTGGATCTCCTGCAGTTCGTACCGCCACACGACCCCATGAAGATCTCGCGCCTGACGCTTACGAATCAGTCCGGACGCAAACGGCGCCTTTCTGTTACGGCCTATGTGGAGTGGGTCCTAGGAGTCACCCGCGACGGCTCTGCCCCCTATGTGGTCACCGAAATCGACCCCGAGACCCAGGCCACGTTCGCGCGGAACGCTTGGAACGGTGAATTCGCGAGTCGGGTCGCCTTCGCCGATCTCGGCGGGAGCCAGACGTCTTGGACCTGCGACCGCCTCGAGTTCCTGGGACGCAATGCGAGTCTCGACCACCCGGCGGCGCTGGAGCGCGGCCCCGAGCTATCAGGAAAGACCGGCGCGACGCTGGACCCCTGCGCCGCGCTCCAGACGGAGGTGGTACTCGAACCCGGACAACGAACCGAAGTGCTATTCCTCTTAGGACAAGGGGAAAGTGCCGATCAGGCACGAATGCTCGTGAAAGATTATCGGGGGAAAGATCCCGACGCGCTCCTACGCGAGGTCCAGGAAGGGTGGGACACCGTGCTCGGTACGGTACAGGTCGAGACGCCGGACGCTTCTATGGATCTGCTGCTCAATCGCTGGTTACTCAATCAGGTACTGTCATGTCGCATCTGGTCTCGCTCCGCCTTCTACCAGTCCGGAGGTGCGTACGGGTTCCGCGACCAGCTGCAGGATGTCTTGGCTCTGTTGGTCACTCGGCCTGACATTGCGCGTGAGCACATTCTCCGGGCCGCTGCCCGACAGTTTCCTGAAGGAGATGTCCAGCACTGGTGGCATCCACCAACGGGACGCGGCGTACGGACACGGATCTCCGACGATCGCCTCTGGTTGCCGTATGTAGTGGTCCACTATCTGATGGCAACTGAAGATTGGGCGGTGCTAGACGAGCCGGTCTCTTGGCTCGAGGGACGGGCACTGGAACCGGACGAACCCGAAGCCTACTTCGAGCCGAAAGCGTCGGAGGAGCGCTCGACCTTGTACGAACATTGTGTACGGGCCTTGGACCGGAGTCTCGAGGTCGGCAGCCATGGTCTCCCGTTGATTGGTGGAGGCGATTGGAACGACGGGATGAATCGCGTAGGCCGAGAGGGCCGTGGAGAAAGTGTATGGCTGGGTTGGTTTCTCAACGTCAACTTGACCGAGTTTGCGAAGATCGCCGACCGCCGACGGGATACAGAACGCGCAACACTATGGCGGGAGACGGCCGCGTCTGTTGCGACCGCACTGGATAAGGAGGCATGGGATGGGGAGTGGTACAAGCGCGCTTTCTTCGATGACGGGACGCCGCTCGGATCGGCTCAGAACGACGAGTGCCAGATCGACTCCATTGCGCAGTCTTGGGCGGTCCTCTCCGGTGCAGGTGATGAGGGGCGGGCGCGCAAGGCCATGGACGCCGTTGCACGCCATCTGATCCGGCAGGAAGACCAGCTGCTGCTGTTACTCTCGCCGCCATTCGACGAAACGGACCTGGACCCCGGATACATCAAGGGATACCCACCCGGCATCCGGGAAAACGGCGGGCAGTACACACATGCCGCGACCTGGTCGGTAATGGCGCTCGCTCAACTTGGCGAAGGAGACAAGAGCTTCGATCTCTTTGACCTGCTGAATCCCATTCGGCATGCAAGTCGTCGTGCGAGCGCTTACCGGTACAAGGTGGAACCGTACGTCGTCGCTGCAGATGTCTATTCCGCACCCGCTCACATGGGACGCGGAGGATGGACGTGGTACACCGGGGCGGCGGCTTGGCTCTACCGCGCAGGCTTGGAGTCGATCCTCGGATTCCGCAAGCGCGGCTCCACGGTCCAAATCGACCCCTGTATTCCTCGAGAATGGAAGCGTTTCGAAATCGTTTACCACCATGGCAAGACGGTTTATCGGATCCAGGTCGAGAATCCAAACGCCGTGTGCCGAGGGGTATCGAGCATCAGTCTGGACGGAACCCCGCTTCCGGCAGAGGCGCCCATCCCACTGTCCGACGACGGTCTCGAGCACCGGGTCCAGGTCGTGCTCGGATAGGCGGCCCAGGCGTGGGCATCAGGGACCGCGGGCGATTTGGGACCCACAGTTGACTGGGCGTACCCAGCCCCTTATCGTTACGCAGCTAAAGAACAGGCCCCCGGTGGGGCTGTACTAAATTAGAACGTCGACGGGGGACCCGGTTACGGCTGGGTTCCCCGTTCTGGTTTAAGAGGTTTACGTCGCGCACGGTTGCGCGGCAGCCCAACGCGGGGGCACTATTCCGCGGAAGTGTAGTCGGTTGGTACGGCATTACCCGCACCCCGGCCACAGAACACAAGGGAGTACGTAATGCGTACCAAAGGAACAGTAAAGTGGTTCAACGACAGCAAGGGCTTCGGTTTTGTGACGCCCGAGGACGGTAGCAAGGACTGCTTCGTCCATCACAGTGCCATTCAGGGAGAAGGCTTCAAGTCACTCCGCGAAGGTGAGTTGGTCGAGTTCGATATCGTCCAGGGCCAGAAAGGCCCGGCGGCAGAGAACGTGACTCCAGTCAGCTCATAGCTGACTAGAGTTATCTGATCGATGGGCCGTCCCGATCCTGTATCGGGCGGCCCATTTTTCTATGGGTCCGTTGCTGGAGAGCCGATCAGCCTGCCAAACCTTCTTCCTTAGCCAATCGATCCGGCAGATGCCTTTCCCACCACCGTCGCCCCTGCTCCTCCGTCCACGGTTCTCCTACATCACACCGCGCTAACAACTCGGCCATTTGATCGGCGGTTTGTGGGCGGTTAGCTGGGTCCTTCTCCAGACACTTGAGAACTAGTTGATCAAGCTCATCGGGAATGAATTGCTCAGTCCGCAATGAGGGGCGTTCCGGCAGCGTTTGCACGTGCATCATCATCGTCTTGATCACCGTTTCGCCTTCGAAAACATACCTCCCCGTGAGCATCCAGTACGCGACGCAGCCCAACTGGTAAATGTCCGTGCGAGCATCCACGTCGTCCCCGACCGCTTGCTCGGGGGCGATGAACGCCGGAGTCCCACCGACATCGCCCTGCGCCGTAAGCTTGAGCCCTGAATCACCGTCATCCTGACGCATCTTCACCAGTCCGAAGTCCAACACCTTGATGAAGTCCACCGACCTCCCGTACCGACATAGGTACACGTTGCCCGGTTTGATGTCGCGATGGATCAGGCCCTGTTCGTGGGCCTCACCCAACGAGTCACATATCTGGCGAAGGAAGTACACAGTGCGGGACGGTGAAACGGGTCCAAAGCGCGTCACGAGTTCGTCGAGATCGAGCCCGTTCAGGAGTTCCATCACGTAGAAGAACGCTCCAGTCGGCGCGATACCGAAGTCGTAGAGTTGGATGGTGTGCGCCGATCGCATCGCCGCGGTGACCTGCGCCTCCCGCTCGAATCGGGCGAGCGCGACCTGCTGGTCGTGTTTGCTCTTCGCCAGGTTCTCGGGCTTCACGAGTTTCACCGCGGCAGGCCGTGCTAGCAGTTGGTGCCGGGCCCGCCATACCTCGCCCATCCCACCGGCCCCCAACAGCGTTTCCAAACTGTAGCTCCCCATGCGTTGAGCCTTGGCCAGGTCCACGGTCATGCCATGCACCACCCGGGAACCGAAGTACGCCAAAGCAACGGCGAACAGTGGGCTGATGATAGACGCATAGTAGTAAATGCCTTCGACCACAATGCCCTCGCGCTGGTCGAGCAAGAAAAGCGCGACCGGCCGCGTGGCTGCGGCCAACAGCGCAACCACTAGTGTCAGGCGCGGCGGACTCGGGACGATCAACGGAAACAGGATAATGAGCGGCGTCACCCACGTGATGAACGGTAAGTGTCCGATTTCTACATAAAAGACCTGTGGTGTAACGAGTGCGATGACGAAACACACCCCGACCTCATAGGCGAGCGTAGTATACAGGACGGTGGCGTGCGGAATGCGGCGGGCATAGGCCATATAGAGCAGGCCACCGCTCGTCAGGATTCCGAAGACGCTGTAGCCAATCCACTCCGTCTTGAGTTCGCGGCGCAGGAATGCTACTGCTGCAAAATCGGTCACCGTGCCGAGCACCATGATCCCCACCATGAGCCACGCCAGCACCTTCACTCGGCCACGGGCTTTCTCGAGGAGGTCCGGTGTCAGACCGGCCCATGCGCGGCGTGAGATTGTCGGATCGGAAATCTGTTGG
Organism: Gemmatimonadota bacterium; assembly: GCA_039656555.1. GTDB lineage: Bacteria > Gemmatimonadota > Gemmatimonadetes > Gemmatimonadales > GWC2-71-9 > CAMYLY01. The sequence goes on from JBDHLU010000150.1 coordinate 5,374, forward strand.
AAAGACATCTTGTTCATGGATCGTGTAGTGGACAACTGGCAAGTTTAAGTAATTGGGGGGACAGGATGAGGCGATCGTGAGGGCCGGATGAAGTAAACGTTCACACGTGCTCAGAGGATCACTTGCGACTTCTTTGGCAGTACATAGAGGCGGAGGGCCGCCTGTGCGCAGCCCCATACGATGGCAACCGCAGCACTCGCCATGAGCACGTAGCTCACGTCCGGTACGTAGAGAGTCATGACGGGCAGGGATGTCCCTTGCGTGAGGGGAAGATAGACCAGGACGCCGTACACCCAGCCGGCATTGAGCAGTATGGGCAATCCAATTCGCCAGGCCTTTCTCGTCCGGACAACCGGGGCGCTCTTGGCAACCCGTATCCACGGGCGTCGCACAACCGCGGAGAATCCCACCCAACCGAGCTGCAACAGGAACGCGAAAAGGACATAGATCAAGGCAACGCTGAGGAGTGGGTGGAAGGAGGCGTCCGCCCCGATCCGTGGTTCCTCCCCGCGAAGCAAGGCGATCACGCCCCGTGGGATGGCGTTGAACTCGTCTGCCACGAACAGGTCGACGGCGTTAGCGAGAAAAACGACGCCCAGTCGGCTCTCAGGAAGCAGCGCTATAAATGAATAGAAGTTGGGTGTGGACCCGTTGTGCCACAGCATGAGTTCTCGATCTTCGGTCTCCGCGACCCAACCCATGGCATACGACAGATTCGGCGACAACTCGGCTGCCGGTCGATGCAGTTCTCGCATGCCTTCGGCCGATATGATATTCGTGCCGGCGTATGAGCCTTCGTTCAGATGCGCGATCAGAAAGTGCGAGAGGTCGCGTGCGCTCGAGATCAGATAACCTCCCGGCGCCGCCCACCGAACAAACGGCATCGCCGGTGCCGCCTTCGGATGGCCAAACCAGTAGCGATACCCGGTAGCCATCCCCGCTCGTAGTGCCTCTTCTTGTGAAGTGAAGCTCCCGCTCATGTCCAGCGGCGCGAACACGTGCTCCTGGATGAACGATTCGTAGGGCTGCCCCGTCACCGTCTGCACGATCATGCCGAGCACACTGTAGTTCGTGTTGGAATACTCGAACGTCGATCCTGGCACGTGGACCAGCTGGACGTCGCGCACCGCTCGCACGTGGATTTCCAACGCCATAACACTGGTGTCTCTATCCGCGAGTTTTGCACGGCCGGCGGCTTCGGACAAACCTGACGTCTGGTTCAGAAGGTCGCGTACCGTGATCCTGGCCGACGCCTCGGCATCAGCTGCTCGAAACCACGGCAGATACCGTGTCACGGGAGAGTCGAGTTCGAGTTGCCCTGCATCGACTAGGCGCATCACGGCCGTGGCGGTCAACGATTTGCTCGTCGAGCCGAGGATGAACGGGGTCTCGACCTCCACGGAGCGACCCGACGGATCAGCGATTCCGAACGCCCGCATGTGCAAGAGGCTGTCACCGTGCACAATCGCCAGCGCGGCTCCCGGAATGCGGCCCCGTTCGAGCCTCGCCGCTACATAGCTGTCGATGCGGTCGAGCGCTGCGCCCCTAGGATCGTCGTATTCCTGGCCTACAAGCGCCCCAAGGGGAAAGGAGCAAAGTACCAACAACAATTTTCCCATGACGCCCCTCCGCACTCAGCACCTAACCTCCGGATTCAGGAAGATACGGCACCAAATCAATCAACCTCACATCGTCTCGATCCCTGAGGTGCTCCAAGAACCAGTACTTGTGCCCAGCGCCGAACGTTACCAGGATCCGTTTGCCTGGATTCTCCGCGATCGTCCGGTCGATCACGCGCATGTGCCCCACGTTGATGTTGGTCCAGCCGCCCGGCCCGATCCAATCGTTGAGATAGCGGTCGTACACCTCGTATTCCGCCTTCACGGCGCTGTCATACGCGTCGGAATGGATGTAATGCGGGTCATCCGGATCCCTCGGCGGCTGATGCCGCTCTCGAGCGGCATTGCGTAGTCGCTGATACTCCGCCGCCCGATCGGCAAATCGTTCAGTTGTTTCGAACTCCTCGATGCGAGACCGGCGCAGGTCGTTCATCTCTTTCGTCCACGCCGCGCATGGTATCATTTCGAAGCCCATGTCGGTGGCGAGGCGAAACATGAAGTCGTTGTACTCTGGAAAGACCACCACCCTGGGCTCTTCTACGACGCCCCGCTCCGTGTAATCGCGCCACGCTCTGTCCCAACGGTTTGGTGGAATCTCGACACAGACGATGTCCGGGTCGAAATTGCGGATGGTGATCTCGAGTTCTTCAAACCCCCACAGATCACTGGTGGGATGCCGCCCATGAATCATCCCCATCACGGCAACCTCGGCGGGCTCCGTGACGGTAACCTCTGTTGTTCGCCATGCATTGGGAATTGCCAGCACTGTCAATTCGTCGCTTCCCTCGGAGGATACCCAGAGCGCACGCCCGGACGGGTGGACTGCCATTACTATCGGCTGTTCGCCAACCTGGATGCGCGTGATGACGTGGCGCGCGGCTACGTCGATAACCGATACGTCATGACTCGCCGTGTTGTTGACGAATGCCAACCGCCCGTTCGGCGCAACGACAACCGAAAACGGTTCGTCGCCGATCCCCTCAACGACGGAATCCACAACCTCGAACGACGCAGTGTTGATCAAGACAACCTTGTCCTCCCCTCGTACCGCGGCGGCGTACACGATGTCGTCCGGCAAGACGGCGCCGCCGCTGGGATGGACGCCCACCGGGGTCGTGGCCACGATACGCTGGTTCCACACGTCGATTAGGAGCGGGTGAGGACGAACCCGTCGGTATCGAGGAACCACACCACATCGGTTTGTTCCACCGCTACGAGTAGTTCGCCTGAAGGCAAGGGGCCAGCCAGCAACGATGGTGCGCCCCCGGTGGTCACACGTGCACTTGGTTGCTCGGCGCCCGGGCCGAACCGTACGACCTCGTCGGCGCCGAATCGCGTGGCCGCGACGCCGCCATCGGGCAACAACGCCACGCCAAGCGGCGCATCCGGAACATCGAGGAAGCCGGACACCGTGAGCGTTGCCACGTCCACGATCGTGACGCGATCCGAACCCGCCGCTGCAACGTACGCAATGTCGCCGGCCTCGGAGAACGCGATCTGATGAGGATTGAGACCGACATCCAAGACGGCAACGACGTCAAACGACACCGGATCATCGGGCGTGGGGCCGCAGGCAAACAGCGCCACAAGCAGCACGGCGGTCCTGAGGCGAGAGGTGGTTTCAGACCTCACCGCGCGCCATCGTCAGCGCCGTGAAAGGCCACTGGCTTGCCACGTGGTTCCGGCTTCAGATCAGGCTGGCTCGAGTCCTGGAAGACCTCGTGCAACTCGAGTTGGTTCGCCTGGGTGAACGCTTCTGACGGAAGCGTGCCGGAGCGCGCATGCCCTTTTACGAACTCGTCCGAGTGTACCCAAGCGTCGAACGCGACCCGTGATTCCCACAGCGTCAAGACAATGTATGGGTCTCCCGAATTGACTGGGCGCAGCACCTTGTTCCAGACAAATCCGGGCATCCCGTCCACCAGGCGCGCCCGTGTTCGGAAGCGTTCCTCGAACTGCTCGGCGTACTCCGGCGACACGTAGATCCGGTTCATGGCGGTGATCATTCTCGGTTACTCTCCAGAGCTGGTGATAGACATGAATGTAGGACTAAGATGCGGCACCATCGGGGGCAGCGCGAGTCATGCGCTGGTCGCGGCGGCCGCGACGACGTCGGGCATCAGGGTGTGTACGCTCAACCAAAAGCATACCCAATGCCGGATATCAGGTTCTACGACGAGTGACTCACTCACCCCACTCTCGATTCGCATTTCTAGATTCCAAATTTCAAAATCCTACGGTATCTGCTTCCCCGCCATGAGCGCTTCGATCTCCTGGACCGTGCGGGGCGCACCGGCCGACAAGACTTCCGCACCGGTTTCGGTCACGAGGATGTCGTCTTCGATGCGGACGCCGAGCTGTTCGCCCTCGATGTAGATACCCGGCTCGATGGTAAGCACCATGCCGGGCGCAAGAGGTGTCGCATAGTCGCCCACGTCGTGGACGCGCATGCCAAGCCAATGCGAAAGACCGTGAATGAAATACCGGTTACACCGTGACTCACCACAGAGATCACCGCTATTACGTTCGATGTACGCGCGGGCGATGCGAGTCAATTCGCCAATGGTGACACCCGGCCGCGTTGCATCGATAGCAGCTTGCTGCGCGCCCAGAACCAATTCGTAGATCGCCTTTTGGCGTTCTGTGAACCGGCCATCTACCGGGACAGTACGCGTGACATCTGCCGAGTACTGCCCGTACTCCGCCCCGATATCCATCACGACCAGATCACCCGGCCGTGTCTGTCGGCGATTCGTGTCGTAGTGCAGCGTGGTGCTGTTGGGACCGCTGCCAATGATGGATGGAAACCCAACTCGATCGGCACCATGCGTTCGGAAGGTGTATTCGATGCGCGCTTCGATCTGATATTCGTACATGCCTGCATTGATTGATTGCATCGCCGCGCGCTGGGCTTCGACGGTAATATCGATCGCGCGACGCATCCGAGCCATCTCGGCGTCGTCCTTCACGAGCCGCAGGCTATCGATCACCGGCACGACGTTGCGCACATCCATCCCGCTTGCGGCGTGCACCCACTGACCGATACGCTCGTTGTCCGCCGATCCCACATAGAGCGGCGTGAACAAAGGACCCGGAGCCGTCCGGCGGAGTTGAAAGAGCACCCTGCTCAGTGAATCCAACGGGTGCACGTTCGTGATGCCCGTGAGTCGTGCCGCAACGGCACCTGGGCCCAGCTTCTTGCCGGTCCACTGTTCAGTCTGCCGATCCCGCTCCGGAAGAAACAGATGGGCTACGGCGGTACCAGATGCCTCGACTGTGATGACAAGCCATGCGTCCGGCGATTCGAGACCCGTGAGATAGAAGAAATAATCGTCTTGACGAAAATCATTGTCCTGCAGTACATCGCGCTCGAGGTCTCGGGCCGTCGCGGCCGGCACGGCGATCACGCCCGGTCCCGTGCGGTTGGCAAGCGCCTGGCGCCGCGCGCGCGTCGCTTCGATCTCAATCGGGCGGCCCATGCCGGGCAACTCGGGAACCGGGTCTGACGCAGGCAATACGGACTGAGCGTTGGACTCGGTGCCGAGTATGGAAACGATGGCGACTATAGGGATGCATCGCCTTACGAGACTGCGAATATAGAGGATAATTGCGTTTCTGCTCGCGTGATTTCGGGTTCGAGTTCGAGTGTGCTACACTGTTGCTTACACATGGTTCGGGCGCTCCCAATAGTAAGACGTGACCGGAGGTACACTACTAATGAATGGCGTCCAAACGATACCGCTGATCAACCTGGCCTTGGCCTTCATCCCGGTGATGGTGGTCGTCGTAATTGTCGGATATTGGGGCCTTGGTTACAAGACCTCGGTCCATGCCGT
>JBDHLU010000151.1:0-8048 GCA_039656555.1 Gemmatimonadota bacterium
GGCCTGCGATGAAAGGATGTCCATGCTCTGCGCCCGACTGATACGCGGAACCGCATCCAGGCTCATGCTCGTGATCTTCTGATTGGCCATGGCGCGTACCAGGTCGTGGTCGACTAGCGGCTGCAGCACGCCAATTAGAATTGCACCACTCTTGATTCGGCCGAGTTGCTCGCTGGTAGGTTTTTGGACCGTGACGACGATGTCGCCCTCGCTCCAGATGCCTGCCCCATCGGCCATGACCGTTGCGCCGACGTCCGCATACGCGGCATCGGGATAGGCAGCTCGCTCACCCGCGCCCGCCTCGACGCGGACCTCTATGCCTTGCTTGGCAAGACGCTTGGCAACATCAGGAGTGACCGATACCCGGCGTTCGCCGGCGGCAGACTCCTTGGGAACTGAAACAATCACAGATGCTCCATGCATTGAGTGAATCGGGCGAACGGAGAAGCGGGGAAAAGGGTAAGCGGGCCATTGGACTGCATTCAGCTCGTTTACCCGTTCCCCCGTTTACCCGTTTGCGCGCGTGTAATCTATCAAGTCTTGCAGCTGTTGTGGGATGAATCGTGGAAAAATGTCTGCCGCCTCCACTGTAACGATCCTGGGGGCCGGGCCCGCTCGCCCTGGGGGGCCCTCGGGCCCGTCCTGCCCACCCTGCCCATCGGCCCCGTCCTGGCCACTGGCGCACCGTTGGCCGTTAACGACGGTACCTCGACCACCGGCCCCACCAGCGCCTCCCTCACCGCCCGCTCCGCCCTCTCCCCTGTTCCCGCCGCCCGAGACCGGCTGCACCAGCCCCGCCAGGTACCGATCGTCCTCCGTCACCAGGAGGGTAATCGGACCACCCTGGCCTCCGGCTGCCCCGGCACCACCAGGCCCCCCGGCACCGCCTGCCCCGCCGGGCCCGCCGGGACAGGCAGCCCGACCGGCCGCCCCGGTAGCCCCGTCCTCTCCGTCTACGCCTTTCCCACCGCGCCCCCCGAACGACTCGAGCACGAGCCAATCAGCGGGCGGGATGATATCGGCGTCCTGGAGGAGAAACCGGGGAGGCGCTCCCCCGATTTCGGTGGTGACCACGACGAGTCGCTCGTAGAAGGGGGACCGCAAAAGGGCAATCCGAACCACGATATCCGGACCGGGCCCGCCGGGTTCCCCTCGGCGGCCCCGGGCCCCGGAATAGGAGTACCGATTCGGGATGCACGTATACTCGGGAGCAATCGTCGCTTCGGCGGCGAGCGTCGGGTTTGCCCGTAACTCTGCCCGCAACCGAAATCCCGTCATCGCCGTCGCGAGAGGATCGTCGACCGTATCCCAATTGCCGTTTCGTTCGGGATACGCGTCCGGGCTAGTCCGACGGAGAAAGACCACGTGAAGCGCCGGCGGATTGTCCTCGTCGTACTCGCGGGAGAAAGGCACGATGGACCCGTCGTTCAGCACCGCTTCGTACCTAGCGCCGATCGTTCGCCCCGGACAGGCGACCTGTACCTGCGTGTGCATCCGGATCTCCGAGATCCGGTCGACAAGTGCAGGATCCGGCGCGAAATCGGCCGGTGGTTGCTTGGGGCCGCAGGCGGTGAACAGGGGGATGATCAGAAGAGCGCCGATAGCCGATAGCCGAAAGCCGATGACGCGCACAACCCGAGTTGCGAATGCTATCGACCATCGACCATCGATCGTCGACTTGTTGATATCGAACATTGACTACCCTCCGCGCGTATGCATTTCTCGATGCGGATCCATCCGGAGTCCGTTCACTTGGTAAAGTGGCCCCCGCCTTTCCTCGGCGAGTCGCTCCTCGGCACCGCGGTCGCTCCGCCCACTCCACACGCCGCGGATGATGCCCTCCAATTCGTCGTCCGACACCCCGCTCCGCAGCGGTTCCTTGAGGTCGATCCCATCGACAGCATACAGACAGGTAAACCAGAGTCCATCCGCCGTAATCCGTGAACGATCGCAGTCGGAGCAGAAGGGCGCCGTGGTCGACGCGACAATGCCGAAGGTGGTTCCGTCCCCAAGGCGGAAACGGTTGGCTGGGGCGCGTGAGTCGGCTTCATCGATCGGGTCGATCGCGCCGAATGCGCGCTCCAAAGTCTCGAGCATCTCGTCTCGCGGCACCACATCGTCCATCGACCAATTGGTCGCTCCACCCACGTCCATGTACTCGATGAACCGCACCTCTATGTCACGCTCCCTGCCAAACTCCACGAGCGGCACTAGTTCGTCGTCGTTGACTCCGCGAATGATGACCGCATTGAGTTTTGTGCCGGTGAACCCGACGTCACGGGCCGCGCGAATGCCCTGGAGTACGTCTTCATGGCGGCCGCGACCGGCAAACGCCTTGAATCGATCGGGCTCGAGCGTGTCCAACGAAATCGTGAGGCGGTCGAGGCCCGCCTCTTTCAACTCCGCCGCGTACCGGTCTAGGAGAACCGCGTTCGTGGTCATCGCGACATCGTCGATGGCCTCGATTCGGCGGAGCATGCGAATGGCGCGCGGAAGATCGTGGCGCAGCAGAGGTTCACCACCCGTCACCCGAAGCCGGGACACCCCGAGCCGAGTGAAAATGTCCACCAGCCGAGAGACTTCCTCGAACGTCAAGATCGATTCACGCGGAAGCCACGTGTAGTGTTCCTCAGGCATACAGTACCGGCATCGCAGATTACAGCGATCCGTTACCGAAACCCGAAGGGTCCCAAGCGGCCTGGCAAGCGTGTCGTACAACATGAGTTCCTGGAGGGGATTGTACCGAAGTAACCTTGCCGATGCCACCAACGGAGGTCAGCTTTGGCCGCTATGAGCTTACGACAGGCATTGTGGTTGCTCCCCGGACTGGCCACGTTGGCCGCGTGCGGGGACGCCCCGGACACCTCCCCTGGCGTGTCTATGGCGCTCGCGGAATATCGGTCTGCGACCATATCGGACATTCGCTACGCGCTCGCGTTCGACATTCCCGCAACGCAAGAGGCACGGGTTCGCGGTACAGCGTCGATCCGCTTTGCCTCGAGCGACGCATCGCAACCGCTCGTCCTCGATTTTACCGCTCCGGAAGGCAGTGTCCTAGAAGTCCAAACGGGAAACGCACCGGTCGCCTTCGAGCACGTGAACGGGCATGTAGTGATTCCCGCCGCGGCGTTCACCGTCGGGGAGAACACGGTGCAGATTACCTTTCTGGCCGGCGACGGAGCGCTCAATCGAAACCCCGAGTTCCTGTACACGCTGTTCGTACCGGACCGCGCCTCCTCCGCATTCCCGTCGTTCGATCAACCGAACCTCAAAGCCGTGTATCAACTCACGCTCACCATCCCCGCCGATTGGACGGCCGTTGCGAACGGGTCCGTGCGCGTTGACGAGACGGTAGGTGGGCGTCGTACCATGACGTTCGCAGAGACGCGGCCGATCTCGACGTATTTGTTTTCGTTTGCCACCGGCGACTTCCAGATCGAGACGGCCGAGCGTGCGGGCCGGACGATGAACATGTACCACCGGGAAACAGAATCGGCACGTGTTGCCCGAAACCGCGACGCGATCTTCGACCTTCACGAAACCGCGCTCACGTGGCTGGAGGAATACACGGGAATCCCCTACCCCTTCGAGAAGTTCGACTTCGTTGCGATCCCGTCATTCCAATACGGGGGGATGGAACATGTCGGCGCCATTCTCTATCGGGCCGCGAGTCTGTTTCATGACGAAGCGGCAACACAGAACCAGAAGCTTGGCCGCGCGAGCCTCATTGCCCACGAGACCGCGCACATGTGGTTCGGTGACCTCGTGACCATGGACTGGTTCAACGATGTGTGGATGAAAGAGGTCTTCGCCAATTTCATGGCGGCGAAGATCGTCAATCCCTCGTTCCCGGAAATCAATCACGACCTTCGCTTCTACTTGGCGCATTACGCGGCGGCCTATGGAATCGACCGCACCGAAGGTGCTAACCCCATCCGCCAGGTGCTCGAGAACCAACGGGAGGCGGGGTCATTGTACGGCGCCATCATTTACCAGAAGGCACCGATCGTCATGCGGCACCTCGAACGGATGATCGGCGAGGAACCCTTCCGCGATGGACTCCGCGAGTACCTCATGACCCATCAGTACGGGAACGCCACCTGGCCCGACCTTATCGCGATTCTTGATGCCCGATCGGACCGCGACCTCCGCACATGGAGCCGAGTGTGGGTGGAGGCTCCCGGCCGCCCGACTATCGCGGCCGAACCGATTGAATCGGAGGGGCGGATAATCGGAATCTCAGTCATGCAATCCGATCCACGAGGTCGTGGTCTTCTGTGGAATCAGGAAACCGAAATACTCGTACGCACCGAGGCCGGCACCGAATCCGTTCCCATCACCATCGAGGCAGACCAACAGATCGGCCTGCTCGCCACGCCCGGCACTGCTCTTAACTTCGTCCTACCCGGGGTCGACGGCGTCAGTTACGCAAACTTCGAGCTCGATGAGGCCAGTCGCGATGCGCTGTTGAACGCATTCGCGACCATCGACGACCCGATCCACCGCGCCGCCGCATGGTCAGCGCTGTCAGAGTCGATGCTCGCGGGAGACATCGCACCGGCTTCGTTGCTCGCCCTTGTCATTCGCACCGTGTCCGACGAGCCGAACGAGCTCGTGTCCGGGCGGCTGCTCGGGAGCGTCTCCTCGATGTTCTGGCGGTATCTCGAACCAGAGCGGCGCGCAGCGTTCGCTTCCGAACTAGAAGCCATACTTTGGCGTGGCGTCGAGGAAGCCGACGGAATTAGTAGGAGAGCTACCTTCTTCAACTCGTACGTCTCCGTCGCATTCACCCCCGAGGCCATCGAACGTCTAAGGCGGATCTGGGAAAACGAAACGGACCTTCCGGGCCTACCACTGAGCGAGCGCAACTTTACGAACATTGCGCAGGCACTCGCCGTTCGAAAGGTGCCCGATTGGGCTAGGGTACTAGAGACCCAGCGCGACCGCATTTCCAATCCCGACCGCAGGGCGCGCTTCACATTTGTCATGCCGGCACTGTCCGCCGATTCTGGCGTCCGAGACTCGGTATTCGACAGCTTCGCGCATCCGGCCAACCGGACGCACGAACCATGGGTTCTCGAGGCCATGGGGTTCTTGAACCACCCTCTCCGGGCCCCATCCGCCGAGCATTACATCTACCCCGGGTTGGAATTGGTCGAAGAGATCCAGGCCACGGGTGACATCTTCTTTCCCCTCAGGTGGCTCAACTCGCTCCTGGGAGGGCACCGATCCAAGGCCGCGGCCGCCACCGTGAGGCGATTCCTGGACGAACGCCCCAGGTACCCAGCACGGCTGCGGGGAAAGGTCCTTCAGGCCTCAGACGGCCTCTTTCGAGTGTCGGGTTTGGCCAGGCTGGACGGGTGATTTCGGTCACACTCTGAAGGAACTCCACCCTTTGCCTTGTACCCGTTTTTAGACACCTTGCGAGGGTTCCACTGGTGCCAAATTAGCAGTCCCGTGTGGGCAGGAATCAGGGAATCGCATATATTGCAGGAGGTTGCCCCATTCCAGGCCTCTCATGGGAACCCTGGCACACTTTTGGCACTTTCTCTAGGTGAAGATTCAAGCGATCTGGAGCTTGCAATGACTGGATGCACTGAAAGCGGATTAGCGGTCCTCCAGCGGGAACTCGATGAGACCATCGAGAAGCTCCGGCCGGCCGTCGAGTCGCTCATGGAGACTCTCGCATCCAACGAAGTCGTCGAGTGTGAGAGCGAAGATGATGGGTTCGCGTTCACGACCTCACTCCGTTTCCCCGATGGCATCGGGACGGGCACGGTTGTGGCGAAGCTCTTCCGCTACCGGGAGCGCGTACGCCTCGACATCGAGATCGCACATAACCGCGTGTTTGCTCGTCCCGATGGTACGATGTCCGACCGTCGGTGTTTCATGAATGACTTCGTTGCGTCGACGTCATTCGATATCGGCACGGATTCAATCAGCAATGATTTCCACCGTTACGTGGTGAGCGGTATTCACGCGGCGCGCGAAGCAGTCCAGCGCCACAACCGCCTGCAGACGGCGCCGTGGAATCGCGTGACGGTAACGAGCAGGTAACCGCCCGTCGTCAATCGTCAGTTGTTTGGACGGCCAAATGGCCGTCCTTTTTTTTGTCAATCAGTTGGAGTGCCGCTTGGCAATCTCCCGAAGCAACTCGTATGGGTAGATACCGCTGCCGTGTCCGTCGCTCCATTCCACCTGGATGGCATAGCTGCCGACCAACTGAACGCCGAGTGGCGCAATGTCGTGCGGGACGGTCGCTGGATCCAAGATTGGAATGCCGGTCATCTCGTCTTTGCAACTCGCGCATTGGCAACCAAGCCGGAGTGCCCGCGCCGGTAACAGCGCCGGATCCTCGCCCGGCCATTGGATCAAGATACCGTTGTCCAACCGGTCGATGCGTTCCGGAATTATCTCGTCACTCATAGAGGCGCCGCCTCCTGCCTACTCGAAGTGCAACTCGAGCGTCACCTGTTGCCCTGCGGTGACCATGATCGATTCGGTCACGGAACCCAGCACAGCATGCCATGCCTCGACGACATAGGTCCCCGGCGGAAGCGCGCCGAGATCGAACGCTCCGTCTGCACCGGTCACACCATAGAACGGATGGTCGATAACATGCATATAGCCCTGCATCCATCCGTGCACGTCGCATTTCACATCGATGCCAATCTCGGGATCGTCGAAGTCACGCCGCGCTTGCATCCCCTTGATGGGCTGCCCAATGTTGAAACTGCGATTGACCTTGGCAAACGCGTGCACGTTGTGAAACGTATCGTCGCTGTTCCGAATCCGAAGCGTCTGCCCCGTGCGGACTGCCACCACACGCGGGGAATACTGGCACCCTGTCTGATCCAGTAATATTTCTCCTTCGGCCTCGGCGTGGTCACCACTCACCCCTTCTTTCACATACACGATGACGTCGGCAACCCGTCCTGCGCCATCGACAACAACGGATGTCGTCATGGGCGTGCCTTCCTGCGCGCTTACGCAGTAGTCGTCGCCTGCCATATCGATACGTTGCGGAGCCGGAACCTTTCCGGTGAACGTCACCGTCCCAACCACAGCCACGGGCACATCATGAGGCTCGTTCATCGCGGTCAAGATCAGCAGGGCCACGGGCACAACCACGGCAGGGATTACCGCAAGTATTCGCATTCTATCTCACCATCCTTCAGAGAAGCCACCATCGTACCAATCCCATAGCAAATAAACCATGAACCGCTTGCTTCGAACGCTGGCATCGGTGACAGGGAACCCAAACCCGACGTTTAGCATGATGTGCTGCCGCTTGTTGAGTGTGACCTGGACCTGAGGAACAAGCTCCCATTGGATCCGCGCTCCCGACTCGAGGTCACGCTTGCCGAGCACTTCGATCATTGGTGACCAGGCGCGCCCCCACCCTCCTTGGGCCCAACTCCACCCGAACGCAGTACGGAGTGCCGCTTCATGGGCTGCGACCGAGGTCTGCGTCGAGAACTCGAACTTGGCTTGCGAGTGGAGAAAGAACCCCGCGGGCAAGACCTGCCCGTACGCGACGTAGGGTTCAAGGAGTGTCGTTCCTTTCCCCAGTCTCTTGGTCTCATCACCTATTGGGAGGCGGACGTCGAAGCCTAAGGTGAGAATCGAGGTCCTACTGTGGAGCATCGCCCTCTTCAACCCCACCTCGACGTCACCAAGACCACCGGACCATGCCCCCGCGGAATCCGAGGACACCGACGCTCCAACGGGTATTTTGAGCTCGAGCTGATTCACCGGCCCGAACCGATTCTCATAAATAAGGATGCCAAGGATGCGTTCCGGCGTCTCGACATCTGAGATCACGGTGAACACGATTTCGTCTTCCGGAAATGCCTTTTCCGTGATCATGGGACGCGGGAGGTTGAGCTCACCACGAGGCCATCGATCGTCCCTACAGAACCCGCGGATGTAGTCCGTGATTCGCTGGAGTTGCTCCTTGCTGAACGAATCGCCGAATGCGGGCATCGTCTCGTCGAACCCTCGCACCGGTCCGCCTTCGTGGGCCACCGCTATCCAGTCGAGGTCTG
>JBDHLU010000152.1:0-7796 GCA_039656555.1 Gemmatimonadota bacterium
CTGCCCGATCGTGAGACCCGACGGTCAGCATGAGACCGGCGATCGCGCTGGAAGCGTTCTGCGCCCCTGAGCGCTTGGTCATTTGGGATCGACGCCATACAGACATGTAACCCGGCGGTGCTGCTAGCGCCATTAGCGGTCGCATTGATTGCGGCGATGGGTTGCCAGCCCGAATCCAACACTGCACCACAACTCTTGGACGCATCCGTCGCACCGCTGTTCGCCGCCTCGGGGCCCAACGGTCGCCCCACGGCATGGGCTGACGGTGAACTCTTCGATGCGTTGGTGCCACCGCAGTCGTTCGACAACCCGCAGGGAAATTTCGACGAACTCTACGCCGGTGGGAGCGAGTTTCTGGGCGGGGCTCCCCTCATTTCCGAGTCCAAACCCGGAGATCAGGACTACAACGGTGGGCGTTGGCATTTGAACGTGTTGAAATCCACGGTCGATCCCAGCAAGTACGCAAACGCCTCGAGCGTTGAAGATCTCGACGTTGCGGATTTCGATTCCATGGATGTGTACTTCGAATGTCCCTTGCTGCCTCACCGAGGGAACGGCGGCCGCTAGGGTTACAACTTGTAGTGCTGCAAAGGACGGCCGCTCCATCGGGGCGGCCGTTTTGCGTAGGGAGGGAACCAGGCCGGTCGCCACACCTCTGGCGCCCGCTGGGACCTGACTCCATTCTGTCACAAACGGTAATGCAGGCCGTGGCCCTCCCGGCTAGCCCCGGCAATCTGATTGCGACAACCACAACCAAGGTACGACACGAAGGGGACCATGCGTCACATCGCGCTGCTCGCTATTGGTATCGTGGCTGCGCTGGCCACGATCGGATGCGGACGCGCCGATCGAGCACAAACGGACGACTCCACAGTCACGGTGCTTTACCCGACCGACGAGCGGGGTCTCGGGCCGGAGTATGACTCGCCGGCTCAGTTTCTCGTGTTCCTTCCGCTCGTTACCCGAAACGCAGAAGGGGAGTTGGAGGGAAAGCTCGCTCGGAGTTGGGAACCCTCGCCCGACTACCGAACGTGGACAGTGCACTTGCGTACGGACGTGCGGTGGCATGACGGGGTTCCCGTTACCGCACACGATATCGAATTCAGTGTAGAACTCTTGAGTCGTCCGGACGTTGGTTACATCGCGCCTGGTGCGGTCGCGATCTCGGTTCTGAATGATTCCACGTTCACGTACACGTCGACGGTTGAAACGCCGTTATCCGACTACCGGACATACTACCCGAAACACCTTCTGGAGACGCTCGACCCCACCCAGGTTTACGACTGGGGGTTCTGGACACAACCAGTTGGGAATGGTCCGTATCGCTACGTGCGGCATCTTCGCCAGACCATGATGGAATTCGAGATAAACCCGGATTACGTGCTGGGTAGGCCGGCAATCGAGCGCGTGATCCTCAAGTTTGGTCAGCCCTCGCTGCCGGAGTTGCTGAGTGGGAGCGTGGATGCCATCTCGGACGTCAACCCGATGGAGCTTCTGAAGTTCTTGGATGATCCCCGGTTCCGTCGATACGACATGCAGACACCCAACGTCAGGACGATTTACTGGAATCATCGGCACCGGTTCTTTCGGGAAGCGGGAGTGCGGCGCGCACTGACGATGGCTATCAACCGGCGAGAGTTGTTGGGCGTTCTGAACTTGCCGCCCGATCTTCCACTCTTCGACGTGATTTTTTCCGACCGTCAATGGAACTCGCTTCCGGACCCTCTGCCATATGATCCAGAAAACGCGCGACTCCTCCTCGAAGAGGCCGGCTGGGTGGACGGGAATGGTGACGGGATTCTCGAACGCAACGGAGAGTCGTTCCGTTTCGACGTCTTAGTTACCACGACAGAAGAACGTGAGGCGGTGTACGTCCAGGAGCAGCTCCGGCGGGTGGGGGTGCACATGGAGATCTCTAGTCGGGGCGAGTGGGCGCAGGTCTTTCGGCAGCTGAGAGCAGGAGACTTCGAAGCCGCGATCTTCCTGCTCCTCGTGGATCTCTCCACTGTTAGGGGTCAACTCCAGTTCTTCGGTGAAACGTCTTACGTCGGGTACCCGAATCAGCGTGCGCACCAACTGTTGGAGATGGCGGCCAACACGCAGAACCCCCAGACGCTCGATGGGTTCTATCGTGAGTTGATGGAGATATTCGAGGAAGATCATCCGGTTACGTTCCTCCATCCGGTCCCGTCCACGCACGTAGTGCACCGACGCCTCGCGGGGTTGAGCAGTCCTTATCGTGCCGATCCGGTGTGGTATATGGAGCACCTATGGGTGGACGAGGAGCGGTGATGCGTGAGACGAGGTGGGTCGGGGCAGCGCCGTGACCTACCGGACCCCTGGGTAACGGCGGGGCACCACCGCATTCGTGGCCTAGCGTCGCCCGGTCGTGCCATCGCCACCGAGCACTTGGACGAGTTGTGGGTCGAGGAGGGGAAGTGATGCGGGCGCCGCGCGCGATACGCCGAGAGCTTGGGCCATCCTGAGTCGTCTTCCGTAGTCGTCCCTTGCGGGCGGTCTGATCACAGCGCAGGATCTGACGTAACCAGATGCGCCTCTACATCCTCAAACGCCTACTCTATGCCATCCCGCTGCTCTTGGGGATCATGACCGCGACGTTTTTCATGATGCAGATGGCGCCGGGTGATCCGCTCGACATGTATCTCGAGCCGCAGCGGCAGCGACAGGTAGATCCGGAAGTCATCGAGTTGCTCCGGAAGAAGTACGGACTCGATCAGCCAATCCACATTCAGTATGTGCGATGGCTCGGGAACGTGCTGCGGGGCGACTTCGGAGAATCGTTCCGTCATCGGCGGCCGGTGAGTCACCTGCTCGCCGAGGCGATACCGTACACGCTGCAACTCACCGTTCTCGCGGTGCTGTTCGATGCGCTGATCGGCATCACCCTCGGCATCATTTCAGCGGTCAAACAGTATTCCTTAATAGACAAAGCTGTCACAGTGGGGTCACTCATCATCTACGCGATCCCGGGGTTCTGGTTGGCACTGATGTTGGTGTTGGTTTTCTCAGTCAACCTTGGGTGGTTCCCAACCTCGCAGACGCGGTCGATGGATTACGAGTTTCTCTCCCTTTGGGGCAAAGTGGCTGACCGTCTGTGGCATCTCGCGTTGCCGGTGTTCGTGTTGGGCGTTGCCTCTGCTGCCGGCACCGCGCGCTACATGCGGAATCGGTTGCTCGAGGTGTTGAGCGAGGACTACGTGATCGCCGCTCGGGCGCGTGGATTCAAGGAACACGTCGTCATCATGAAACACGCGTTGCGAAACGCCTTGATCCCCATTGTGACGATCTATGGACTCTCACTCCCGTTCTTGCTGGGTGGCGCGACGATCATCGAAACGATTTTCGCGTGGCCGGGAATGGGACGATTGGCGGTCAGTGGCGTCGGCGGTCGTGACTATCCGTTGATCATGGCAGTGACTTTGATTGCCGCGACGCTGACCGTGTTGGGCAATCTTCTCGCCGACGTGACCTATGCGTGGGTCGATCCCCGCGTGTCGTATGAGGGGAAGAAACGTGTCTAAGGCGCGGGTCGCGCCATGGTTGGCGTTCGTGCCCGGACTCGGGCATCTCGCACTCGGGCGCCGTGCCAAAGGCGTGCATCTGCTCGTCTTTGCGTTCACGACGGGATTCATTCTGATATGGCGTTTGGATCGCGTTACTGACGCCTTTCGATCACGGGCGATCGATCAGTTGGTTGCGGCGCTGTTCGTGATTGGCTCGCTGTTGTTTGTGGCCGCGTATTCGCGATGGGACGTGCAGCGCATAGTGGAACGGGCCGATGAACCTCCCGTTCCCGTCAAGAGCCCGTGGAAGATCGCAGGGCGGCGGTTCCGGGCCAACACACTTGCTGTGGCGTCGCTGTACGTGATTGCGGTCTTCTACCTGGCGGCCATACTGGCGCCCCTGCTCGCCCCGTACGATCCGTCGGCGATCGAGAACGTGTTGGAGACCCGGTATCTCGTTCCTTCGGGTGCGCACCTCTTCGGGACCGATGAGTTTGGGCGCGATCTCTTCACGCGGGCCTTATACGGTGCCCGAATCTCGTTGTCCATCGGGCTGCTCGCCATGCTGATCTCGAAGGTGCTCGGAACATTTTACGGGGCAGTCGCCGCTTACTTCGGTGGAATCGTGGACGCGGTGTTGATGCGATTGGTCGATGTCATTATCGCTTTTCCCACGTTCTACCTGATGCTCATGTTAGTTGGCGTCTTCGAGGCCAACATCGTTCTGTTGGTCTTGATTCTCGGATTGACCTCCTGGCCGGGAACCGCTCGGTACATCCGTGGCGAGATTCTGTCGCTCAAGGAACAGGAGTTTGCCGAGTCGGCCCGAGCGATCGGCTTGCCACCGCGATTGGTGATCGTTCGGCACCTCATTCCGAGCGCGTTGTCACCGGTACTCGTGAGTGCGGCCCTCTCCGTCGCGGGGATGATCGGCGCCGAGGCGGGACTCTCGTTCCTCGGTCTCGGCATCAGGCCGCCGACACCCTCCTGGGGCAACATGGTGAGTGGGGGGCAGGACGCCCTCCTCGTGGCGTGGTGGGTCGCATTCTTTCCCGGCGGACTGCTCGCGCTCACGCTCATCTCCTTCAGCCTGCTCGCCGACGGAATCCGTGACGCGTTGGATCCGAAAGTTCTCATGCGGCGGTTCGTGTAGGCCATGTTGGTCGAGATCAAGAATCTCAAGAGCTACTTCTTCCTCGACGAAGGTGTGCTGAAGGCCGTGGATGACGTGTCGTTTGCCATCGACGAGCGGGAATCCGTGGCACTCGTTGGTGAGTCGGGGTGCGGAAAGACGATCGTCGCGTTGTCGCTTCTCAATCTCATCCCTTCACCCGGTCGGATCGTGGACGGGCAAATGCTTTTCATGGGCGAGGACCTGCGAGCGATGAACCCCGAGCAGATGCGCCGGGTCAGGGGGCAGCACATTGGTCTGGTGTTCCAAGAGCCGGGCGTAGCTCTCAACCCCGTGTACACGGTTGGCAACCAGATCACGGAAGTCTTGCGGTTGCACCGCGGTCTGACCAAGAAAGAAGCACACGCCGAATCGGTGCGGCTCCTCGGTGATGTTGGCATCGCGGACCCCGAGGAGCGCGCGAAGGCGTATCCGTTTGAACTGTCGGGTGGCATGCAACAACGCGCTCTCATCGCGACGGCCATTGCGGGCCGGCCCGAGCTGCTCATCGCGGACGAGCCGACGACCGCACTCGACCCTACGGTGCAGGCCGAGATACTGGATCTGCTGCGGCATCTCCAGGAGCAATACAACATGGCGTTGTTACTCATCACGCACGACATCGGCGTGGTGGCGGAGATGGCCGACCGCGTGATGGTCATGTATACGGGGAAGATCGTCGAGATGGCCGACATCCATACGCTGTTTCGGGATGCCCGTCATCCGTATACGCAGGGTCTCCTGGGATCGGCGCCGCGGCTCGGAGAAGGGCGGGGCGAGCCCCTAAGAGGTATACCGGGCACGGTTCCAGATTTTCTCGAGCTTCCGGAGGGATGCACGTTTCACCCACGTTGCCGCCTCGGCGACGACGGATGTGTTTCGGCATTCCCACCCGTCGAGGACATTGCGCCGGGGCGGCAGTGCGCGTGTTACAAGGTCTCATGATCGAATCTGCTAGCGACGTTTTGCTCGAGGTGTCCGATCTCGCAATGCGGTTTCCATTCGGCGGCCGTTGGATCGGCAAGCGCAGGTGGGTGCGCGCGGTGGATGGTGTGAACCTGACCGTGAAACGTGGTGAAGTGCTTGGTCTGGTAGGGGAGTCGGGGAGCGGCAAGACCACGCTCGGCCGCCTAGTGCTTCGCTTGCTCGAACCAACGGCTGGTTCGGTCCACTTTGACGGCATCGATGTGCTTGCCCTTCCGGGTGTCGAGATGCGACGGCTGCGCAAACGGATGCAGGTGGTGTTTCAGGATCCGTACAAATCACTCAGCCCGCGGATGCAAATCGGGCAGATCATTGCCGAGCCGTTGCGGCTACACCGGATCGTACCGGGGACGCAGGTCCAGGATCGCGTGATCGAACTTCTTGGCAAGGTCGGTCTCGAATCTTACTTCATGCACCGCTATCCGCACGAAATGAGCGGTGGGCAGCGGCAGCGTATCGCGATTGCGCGGGCGTTGGCGCTCGAGCCGGACTTCATAGTCGCCGACGAACCCGTGTCGGCGCTCGATGTGTCAGTGCAAGCATCCATCCTGAACATTCTGCTCGAACTCCAGCGGTCCGAAGGAATCGCCCTTCTGCTAATCTCACACGATCTCGCCGTAGTCGAGCGTGTCGCGAATCGCATCGCCGTGATGTACCGGGGAAAGATCGTCGAAATTGCGGAAGCGGGACGATTGATCGACACGCCGCTGCATCCGTACACGCAGGCGCTCATTTCAGCGGTACCGAAGGGCGTCCCCGGCAAGCGCAAGCCGCGCATTCGTCTTCCAGCTGAGCCACCGCTGCTGGCAGGTGCAATCAAGGGATGTCCGTTCGCTCCGCGCTGTGCTGAAGTGCAGGGGATTTGCCGGGAGATAATGCCCAAGCTCGACCGCAAGTACGGCGGACACGAGGCCGCGTGTCACGTTCGGTAAGGCGACACGGAGGAGAGATGCTGGGTCGAACGAAAAGACTGAAGCCATCAGCCGATCACAAAATGCGCGTTTCACGAGGCAAGCGAGGTGTCGTCGCGGTCTGCATCTGCTCCCTCGCGCTGATCAACGTCCAGTGCGCTCGAGATGGCCGCGAGAACGAGGCCGACATCCCCACGTTGACGATTCATGTGCCGGGCCAGAACGAATACGTGCTTGGTCCGGCTGGCTGGAACTACTTCCTCGTGTTTCTCGGGTTAGTTGCCGAGTCCGAAGGCGCCGATGACCACGAGCCATGGCTGCTGGACCGTTGGGAACGCACACCGGATTATACAGAGTGGACGGTCCACGTCCGGGACAGCCTTCTGTGGGATGACGGGACGCCAGTGACGGCGGAGGATGTCAAATTCAGCATCGAGCTGTGGACAGATTCTCTCGTCGGCTACGAGGGGCAGTTCTTCGAGACGATCACGGTCCTGGATAGCCAAACGCTACATGTCACATTCAAGGAACCGGTTGCCGCCACAATCTCCGTCTATAGCTGGCTGCCGATGCTCCCGAAGCATCTGTTGGATACCCTCGACCCCGCGCAGATACACAGTTGGCCATTCTGGATCCAACCCGTCGGCAACGGTCCGTATCGGTACGTGCGACACGTTCCGACGACCATGACCGAACTGGAAGCGAACCCCAACTACTACGGGGAGAAACCAAAGATCCCGAGGATCGTGCTGCACTACGGCGGAAACCCTCTCACCGAGCTCCTGAGCGGAAACGTGGATATCGCGAACGGCATCACACCGTTGCAAGCCGTGGGACTTGCCGCTGATCCCCGATTCCGGATCTACCACAACGTTCGATATGCAAGTCAGGTTGCGATCCGCTGGAATCATCGCAACCCCCTATTTCGCGATGTTGACGTGCGAAGGGCGCTCACCATGTCCATTGACCGGCGCGAACTGCACCGGATCCTGAACTATCCTGATGACCTCCCGATTGTCGATGTCCCGGCGCGGGCGCGGCACTTCGCCCAGGGCGTGGTGCCGGATCCCTTGCCGTTCGATCCCGAGCGTGCCGCACGACTGTTTGCGAGCGCTGGGTGGGTGGATAGCGACAACGACAACATCCTCGAGAAGGATGGACAGGAGTTTCGTTTCACGCTGAGTACCGCGCCGAACGAGTCGGCGG
>JBDHLU010000153.1:0-11691 GCA_039656555.1 Gemmatimonadota bacterium
ATCGACCGTCTGGGCCAGGGCCTCGGTCATGAACGCGACGCGGCCCGAATGCCCGAACGTGGTGGGATCGCGCTGCTCGATGGCGGTTACCGAGGCGGTAACGAATCCCTCGAACAGGCGCTCGATGTCTTCATAGAGCTGCGAATTCTCGATCGATACGGCAGCCTGCCCGGCCATCGCCGACACCAATTCCACCAAACGCGGCGTATAGGGGATCACTTCTTTGGTGAAATCTTCCGGTTCGATAAGCTTTGCGTCGAGATGCCGTTTGCGATTGATCAACTGGAGGACACCGATGACTTCGTTCTTGTGGTCCTTCATCGGGATCGTGAGCATCGACTTCGACCGGTATCCGTACTTCTCATCGAACGCGCGATTGAACGTGTATTCGACATCGGGAGGGAGGAAGTACACGTCGTCGATGACCAGCGGCTGCCCCGTGATGGCGACGTACCCGGCGATGCTGCCCGGGGTAATGGGCATCCTGATCTCGATGAAGGGGATATCGGGCCGTGACCAGGTCTGCGCGAGTTTGAACCGCAGGAAGCGCTGCGCGTTATCGTCCGTTTCCACCAGGTACAAAGAAGACGCGTCGGAACTCGTGATCTGTCGTGCTTGAGACAGAATCTGGGTCTGCAGCGTGTTGTAGTCGCGTTCGGTACTGAGTGCCACGCCGATTCGCGTCAGTTCCTTCAGTTCGTTCGTGCGGGTCTCGGCTTCCCTTCGGGCGCGTTCGCGGTCGATTCGGGACGCGGCTTCACGGAATCCGGCCCGAATGGCCAGTAGCATGGTGCGTGCGCCACCGGCATGGGCCACGAATCCTGACACGAGATTGTCAGGCAAGATTTCCGGAACCTGCCGTTCATCGGGGGCGCCAAGAATCACGACCGCACCCCCATCTTCGACAAAGGCACGGATACCGTCTGTGGAATAGCGGGCCCGCGTCGCTTGATCGATGATCAAGACTGTGGGGTTCCCATCAGCAGTGACATCGTTCGGTGAATCGACGGCGGTTGTAACGATGCCCTCGGCGATGAGCGCCGATTCGATCTCGGAGATGTCGAAACTCGAGGGATAGAGTAGGGCGAATTTCATCAGTTCTCCGTCGAATCCGGGGGAGTTACGCCGGTGAACATCCGCATGGGTCGCCGACTCACCTGATCGGCGAAGTACGCGAGCACCTCGGCTGTTCGTTCAAAGCTCAGCAAGACATCCGCTAACACTTCGGCGTTCCGGTTGGTCATGCTGCTTGCCGTATCGACCAACGTTTGCATCGCGCCCACGAGTGTGCGCGTGTCGCCGATGGTAGCCATTATGGTGTCAGCCATCGGTCCCACCCGCGGGCCAATCTGGGCTAGGATATGATCCGTCCGATCCATCGTTCCTGCAAGCCGGTCCAACACCGTCTTGATTCGCGGGGTGACGTCGGCGATGGCCAGCCGGGTCTCGTCCAGCGTGCCGGTCGTTGCGGCCAAGAGGAGCCGGGTTTGTTCCAAGGTCGCCGAGACATCGTCACTCAGTTCCTCGGCAATCGTGCCGAGGGCTTCCATAGTTGTAGCAGCCCGGGTGGACTCGATGGTGTCGCCGGGTTCGAGAAACCCGCCTCCGACTTGCTCCGGCATTTCCAGGTGGACCGCAGTACCTCCGATTAGACCTGCCTCCGTGATGAGAGCGTGCGTACCCCGTGGAAGCGAAAGGCGGGTCCCATCCGCAAAGCGCTCTCGGATCGACAGGGTAGCAACAAAATCCAGGGTGTTAGTCGCCGAGTCCACGTGTGGGAACACGTCACGGACCCGGCCCACCTCGAGACCTTGCAGCGACACTCGCGTATCGGCGGTCAACCCTTCAGCTAGTGCCACCCGCATGTGAATGTCGTAGCGACCTTCGAGTACGCCGCTCGTCACCACGAGGGCACCGACAATGACGCCGATGCTCACGAGTATGAAGAGGCCAACCCAGAAATCAGTCCGTCCCGTACCAACCTCCCGTCTAGGTTCTCACGCTGAGCCGTCCGCGCGCGATCCGGTAGTGCGTCTCAATGCGTGGCTCTAGCGACTGCGGCACCGATTGCCCGGTGATGAATACCGTGCGGCGCGACCCCTCCGTGGTTTCTCCACCACGAACGATCTCCAGTAACTCTGCCGCGGCTCGAGTCGTCATTCCGTCGAACGGGTCTTCCATGATCACCAGATTGGGGTCGAACGCGACCGCGCGAGCCACCGCGGCACGGCGTCGTTGCTCCTCCGTCACATCAGCTGGGCGTCGCTTGGCGACATCTGTCAACCTCAATTGGGCGAGCATGATCCGCAATCGACCCTCGATCTCACGTTCGCTCATGCTGCTACCGTATTGCAGGGGTAACGCGACGTTGTCGCTGAGCGAAAGGTTGTGCAAAAGTCCAATATCGGCGGGAAGGTATCCCACGCGGCGGCGGAAGGCGAGCGCAGCGCTGCGTGTCATCTGTGAGATGTCTTCGCCGAAAACGAGCACGCGGCCCGCTGATGGCCGGAGGAGCGCGAGGGCATACCGCCCGAGCACATCGACGCCGCTCGATTCCGATCCAAGCACCGTCGCCGCCGTGTGGGTACGAATCTCGAGGGTCAGGCCTTCGTCTTTCAAACCCGGAATCCGGATGTCCTCGAACCGCAGGGCCACCTCTTTCATATCGACAACAACACGAAGAGCCCCGACCCAATGAAGATTGCGACAATGCTTCCTACGACTGCCTGGCTCGATGCGATCGGGATCTCAGTCGGTTTGCCGCTGATCCGGAGTCCGTGAAAAGCCGAGATTAACCCAACGATGGCGCCGAAAACCAAGCCCTTCACCAACGTAACCCACACGTCCCGAAACGTGAGGGATTGGAGCACAATGTCGAAGTACCGATCGGGGCTCATCCCCGACATGGCGGCGACTAGGCCGGCAAACAACGCCACCAGGTCAAACAAGATGGTCAGCCCGAACGTCGAAAGCACGACGGCACCGAACCGCGGGAGTACTAGGTAGTGCAGAGGATCGATGCCCATTCCCTCGAGCGCATTCATTTCGCCCATGACCTTGTTGGTCGCGAGTTCTGCGGCGATTGCCGTGCCCGACCGGCTCGCGACCAAAGCCGCTGTGAGGAGGGGCCCCAATTCCCGTACGATCACGACCACCATGAGGCGACCGATATATTCGGTAGCTCCGATGCGTCCCAGCTCCCTGACCGCCTGTGAAATCACGAGAAAACTGAGAATGGACGACAAGATGATGATTAGTGGGATGGTCTGAAGCGCCGTAAACCAGATCTGCTTGACCAGGACGCGGGCCGTCACCCGCCGACCCGCACTGGGGAGCGTGCGGATCGCGTCGAGGGTACGAACGAAGAAGCGCGCCAATGCCCCGATGAGGGCGATTGTGCGCGCTACTCCCTTTCCAACAGCTCGTACTGGCGCGGTCACACGCCGGGATCAGTCTCCACTAATCTGTTCGAGCGCCTGCTGTGCTTCGGTGTACTGCGGGTATTCCTGCGTGACCTGTGTGTACAACTCAACGGCTCGTGTCGTATTCCCGCGCTGCTCATACAGCATCGCACGCGTATAGAGCCGAACCGCCTCCTGCGGGATCTCGCGTTCGAGCCGCTGATTCATGACCTGTGAACTCAGGACGGGCAGGTCGGCGCCGCGGGTAATCTGGTCGGCCAGTTGCACCACCATCGCGTAGATATTCTCGGTCTTGTCGGTGACCTTTTCCGCCTTGATGATGACGCCCGTTTCAGTGTCAACGAGTTGGCTGGTCATCGTCATGTTACCGTACAGATCGATGAATCCCCCCATCACCATATACCGGGCACCCACCAGTTGCCCTAGCCGCGCGGCGGTGGCGGCATCGACTCGGCCACTTGCGCCGAGGTCCTGCTCGCTCAGCAGCAAATCCAGCTGACTCCGAGTCACGACGCGGAGGTTGGTGTTGATGGCGAGTTCTGTCATCACGAGCTGTTGCAGCCCGATCGAGAGCGCCTCGAAGTCTTCGGCGTTTTGTCCGAACTGCGGCGACGCCGAGCGCCAACGCAACCATTAGAATCGAACGCCACCGCATGAGTCTATCCTCCATCATAGTTTCATCTCCATTCCTTCAAACGCAGCGACCACATCGACCCCGCATGCCTTCCCCTTCGTGCGCGCGTCGTCCAATAACGCATCCATCGTTTCGTCGTCGTGCTCGGGCCGGTGGTGGAACATCACCAACTGCTTTGCCTTGGCCTCGGCCGCCAGCAGGACCGCTTGGTCCGGTGATGAGTGTCCCCATCCGGAGAATCGTTCCAGATCCTTCTCTGCGAACATGGCATCGTGGATCAACACATCCACATCAGCCAGAAACTCCACGAACTCCTCTCGCCATGTCGGCGTGACGCCGTAGTCACCGCCCGGTCCAAGTTCGTTGTCCGGCACAAACGCGATACTCGTGCCACCATCCTTCGGAGTCAGGCGATAAGCCATGGTACTGGCCGGATGCCGGACCCGCATGGCAGACACGTCAAACCCGTCGATCTGAAACGATCCCGGCTCGATGTGCTCTACCGTCAAATCGGTTGCCAACTCCTCGAGCGGCACCGGAAAAACCACCGGATGCATCTGCTGCTGCAAGATGACCGGCAGGTCGACGTTGCCCTGCTTCGCGCCCCAAATGCGAACGACATACCCGTTAGCCGCGAGCGGCCTGAAGAAGGGCAGCCCCTGGATGTGATCCCAGTGCGTGTGGCTCAGCAGCAGGTCCATCTCCGTCGACCCGTTGCTCTGCTCCATCAATAGATTACCGAGCGGTCTCACGCCGGTTCCCGCATCCAGAATGACGAGCTGTTCACCATTGCCGTTCCGGCTGAGGGAGACGCAAGACGTATTCCCCCCGTACCGAGCCGTCTGCGGGCCCGGTGTGGGAACCGAACCACGGGCCCCCCAGAACGAGACGGTATAGGCCGTCAAGTCAGTCCCGCCTTCACGACGTCTAAGGTAGGGGAATCACGTAAGATCATGCAATGCAAGGAGTCACGGCCTTTCGGTGACATGGGTCACGGGCGGCCGGACAGGGCCTCCAGGCCGCCACGGTCCCGGATTGCCATCGTCCGGCGGTTGATCTCGATGAGGCCCCGGTCGGTGAGGTCGCGGAGCGTCCGCGAGACGGTCTCTCGACTCGACCCGATCATCTGCGCCAGCTGCTGATGCGTGAGCCGTCGCGCAATGGTGATCCCATCGTTGTCATCTGCCAGCTCGAGCAGGAGCTTGGCCAGCCGGCCGGTGACATCGAGCAATACCAACCCGCCGATCTTGTCGTCGGCGCGGCGGAGCCGCCGGGAGAGGGCTTGTAACAGGCCAAGGGCGATTCGGGGCACTTCGTCCATCACCGTGCGGAAGTCGTTACGACGGAGCACCAGCATGCTGGCCTCCTCAGTGGCAATCACGTGTGCCGACCTAGGCTGGTCGTCGATCAGCGACATCTCACCGAAGAAGTCGCCCTCTTGGAGCATCGCCAGGATGACCTCGCGGCCGTCCTCACCAATCAAGACCACCTTGACCTGCCCACCCACCACAATGAACAACGCGTCACCGGGGTCGTCCTCGAACAGAATGACGCTGTTCTTCGGATAGCTCTTCGCGCGAACCGCCCGGCTCACGCTCACCAACTCTTCGGGGTCGAGATGCGCAAAAAGCGGGACCCGCCGGAGCTGCTCGACGACTCGGTGGGGAGCGTCGTTGGAAAGTGGGGTTGACATCGTTCGCAAGGTTAGCTTCCGACTGAGTGGCTGTCAATCGAACTGGACCGTCGAGAGTTGCTCCCAAGTCCGTGCGGCGGTTATATTTCCGCGCCCTGCCAACGCGGGGATTTGTATGTACACAACAGTAGGTGATTTCTGTGAGAACTGGTATCCATCCAAAATACGAGCTTAGCGTCGTTAAGTGCGCCTGCGGCAACACCTTTGAGACGCGTTCTACGATCGAATCAATCCATGTCGAGATCTGTGCCCAGTGCCACCCGTTCTTCACGGGGAAGCAGAAACTCGTCGATACTGCCGGTCGGGTCGAGCGCTTCCGTAAGCGGTACGCGGCAAAAACGGCGTCCGCCAAGGACTGATCTTCCATGAAAGCGCGGCTCGAGGCCGCGCTCGCTCGCGCGGACGAAGTGGAGCGCGAGCTTGCCAACCCGGCAACCGCTAAGGACCCCCGCAAGCTCAAGTCCCTCGGACGCGAACACGTCCGGCTCGACCGTATCCGGAAAACGTCGGACCGCGTCGGCAAGCTCCGGGACGAGTTGGAACAGGCCCGCGAGCTGGCGGGCGACGACGATGCGGGCATGGTTGAGTTGGCGCAGGCGGACATCGAACGCCTCGAACCTGTGGTCGCGGGCTTGGAGGAAGAACTCGACGGTCTGCTGGTCCCGCCCGACCCCCTCGACGACCGCGACATCATTGTCGAGATCAGGGCCGGGACGGGAGGCGACGAAGCTGGTCTTTTTGCTGGGGATCTCTTCCGCATGTACACCAGGTACGCGGAGCGGCAGGGCTGGAAGGTCGAGACTCTGGAGGTCTCCGAGGGAAACGTCGGTGGCGTGAGGGAAGCATCGTTCAAGGTCAGCGGGGATCAAGTGTATGGGCGGCTGCGATACGAGTCGGGCGTACACCGGGTGCAGCGCGTACCTGCCACGGAAACCCAGGGGCGCATTCACACGTCGGCGGCAACTGTTGCGGTGCTTCCCGAGGCGAAAGAGGTAGACGTCACGATTGAAGAGCAGGACCTCAAGGTCGACGTCTTTCGGTCTTCCGGCCCGGGTGGGCAGAGCGTCAACACTACCGACTCCGCGGTTCGCATCACGCACCTTCCGACCGGCGTAGTCGTCCAGTGCCAAGATCAGAAGTCACAACTCCAGAACAAGATTCGAGCTATGGAGGTGTTGCGTGCGCGCCTACTGGACCGCAGGATCGCGGAGCAGGAAGCGGAGCGGTCTCGCGAGCGACGAGCAATGGTGGGAACGGGAGACCGCTCTGCCAAGATCCGCACGTACAATTTCCAGCAGAATCGCGTCACCGACCACCGCATAAACCTGACGCTCCACAAGCTGGAAGAGATACTCGACGGAGACTTAGCCGAGATGATCGACCAGCTCAGGGCCTCATCCCGGAGTGAACGCGCCGGTGTCTAAGAATCCCACCACACTGGCCTTGGGGCCACTGGAAGATGCCGCGGCGGTGTTCCGTGAGGTCGGCATCGCCGATCCGGCCCGGGAGGTTCGTGAGATATTTGCGGGCGTTTTGGCGGTAGAGCCGGCGGACGTCTGGCGGCACCGCGAGCGGATCGAGCATCCCCGAATCGCGGAGGCGTTTGGGGTGGCCGTGGAGCGTCGCCGCAGCGGCGAGCCGCTCGCGTACGTCATTGGCCGGTGCGGGTTCAGGTTTCTAGACTTGGCCGTCGACCGCAGCACGTTGATCCCGAGACCTGAGACGGAGGGGTTGGTGAGTGTGGTGTTGCAGTGGGCGGGGCGCCGGGCAGAAGGGTGGGGCACCGCGCTGGAGCTTGGAACGGGTAGCGGCTGCATTGCACTCTCGCTGTGGGTAGAGGGCGAATTTGCTTCGGTGATGGCCACCGAGATTTCGGAGGCGGCACTGAACGTTGCCCACAGCAATGCGACGCGGGCGGGAGCTGCCGTAGACTTCCGCTTGGGTTCGTGGTTCGAGCCCGTCAGGGGGGAGCGCTTCTCCGTGGTGGTGTCCAACCCACCGTATGTTTCGACAACCGACTACGATCGACTGGATCCAAGCGTGCGCGAGTTCGAGCCCAGGCAAGCGTTGGAGAGCGGGGAGCGCGGCATGGATGCCTTGACTCATATCCTCCGGGTAGCGGCCACGTATCTCGAGCCCAGCGGCATGTTGGCCCTCGAGATCGATTCACAGCACGAGCAGGAGACGCTCGATGTTGCCACGGCCGCCGGATGGGTGGGTGCGACCGTCGAACGCGATGTTTTCGACCGGCCGCGGTACCTCATTGCGATCAAGGAATCCTGATTATGCACATGGACAAGGCATTTGAGCTGGGCAAGCTGGTCGGGCAGCGCGACGAGTACAAGGCGCTGAGACGTGCTCAAGAGGACATGGAGCAAGCCGAGGAACTGAAGCTCAAGTTCGGTCGGATGGAGCAGCTTGCCGATCAGCTCCAGCAGGCGGCTGCCCAGGGTAAGGAGCCGCCGAAAGACGAGATCGAGGAATACGACCGTCTGTTCAACGAGGCGCAGGCCGATCCGCGGTACCAGCAACTTGCCGCAGCCCAATCCAACTTCGACAAGTTGATGACCCAGGTGCAACAGCGAATAGCCGAAGGCATGCAAAAGGGTGCCGAAAGCTCGATCATCATCCTGGGCTAGCTTAGCGTGACGGGTACTTTTCTGGTGGTCGAGGGGCCTGACGGGGCGGGCAAGACAACGCTCGTTGCTGCATTGATGCAACGACTTTTGGATGCGGGACACCGGGTCGTCCAGGTCAGGGAGCCTGGCGGGACGCCATCGGCCGAGCTGTTGCGCGCGCTCGTTCTGGATCAAACGGAACACGCCTGGACCGATGCGGCTGAGCTATTCCTTATACTGGCGGCGCGCGCGGAACTGGTCCACGACGTTATTCGGCCGGCGGTCGAGGATGGGGCAATCGTCGTGAGCGACCGGTTTGACCTATCGACGATCGCGTATCAGGCCATCGGGCGCGGGTTGCCGAGGTCAGAAGTCGAAGCGTCGTTACAATTGGCAACGGGTGGTGTCGCTCCAGATCTCACCCTGGTGTTGGATGTGGACGCTGGGTTGGGGCGCGAACGCCAGGCGGCGGCTGGGAAGGCTCCCGACCGCATCGAGCGCGCGGCGCACGAGTTACACGATAGGGTCTCGGCGTTCTACGCCGATGTGCAGGGGTCGGGAATCAGGCATATTGATGCAAGCGATGATCCGGCGGCCGTGGCTGACCGGGCGTGGTCGATCGTGTCAGAGTACCTTGCGGAACAACACTCCCAGGCGCAGGGTTGAAGGAAGGACAAGGAGGAAATCCATGAAGGGTCAGCGGTTCATCTTACTCGGGTTGGTTGGGTTCGTCTCGTTCCTGTCAGGTGGCTGGCTCCTGCAGCGGGGAACGCAGGAAGGCGGGAACGTCTACCAAAAGGCCAGACTTTTCGACGACGTGCTCGGGTACGTGTCCGAGTACTACGTCGATTCCATCAGCGAATCCGATCTCTACGACATGGCCATTGACGGCCTGTTGAACGAGTTGAACGATCCGTACACCGGATTTTTGCGCGAAGAAGATTTCCTCCAACTGGAGGAGAGTACGACCGGCAACTACGGTGGGCTCGGGATCCGCATCGATGTGCGGGACGGGTGGATCACTATCGTTGCGCCGATCGCCGGGACCCCGGCGGCAGAAGCCGGCCTGACCACGGGCGACCGCATCGTCGAGGTCGAAGGCAAATCGACCTATGGGTGGAGCAATGACCAAGCGGTCGACGTCCTGCGTGGCGAGCCTGGGACGCAAGTCAACATCGGCATTGCCCGTCCAGGGATTGGTGAGGTGATACCGTACACCCTCGAGCGAGCAAGAATCCACATTACGGCTATTCAGCTTGCCACGGTTCTAGAAGGTGACGTCGGGTATATCTCGCTCGTGAACTCCTACGTGAGTGAAACGCTGGACGGCGAACTGATCGAAGCGATCGATAGTCTGAGTGCCGAAGGTGCGACCTCACTGATCCTCGATCTCAGATACAACCCCGGTGGTCTTCTCGATCAGGGTGTTGCGGTGTCCGACCTGTTCTTGAACAAGGGAGACGAAGTGGTCGCCACGAAGGGACGCGGTCGTGGCATGAGCGACACGTTTGTGGCGAAGAGCCCGGAGCGTTGGCCTGATCTACCCATGGTAGTTCTCGTGAATCAGGGGACGGCGAGTGCGTCGGAGATCATTGCCGGTGCTCTGCAGGATCATGACCGTGCGCTGGTTGTGGGCACGCCGACGTTCGGCAAGGGTCTAGTGCAGAATGTGTTGCGTCTAGGCCGTTACGAGGCCTTGCGACTGACCACGGCCCGGTGGTTTACGCCGAGCGGCCGATTGATCCAGCGCGATCGCGAGCAACAACAGCTGTTTGCACGTGGTCAGGATGTTGGTCCGGGCGACACTACCACCGTATTCAGGACCGACGGTGGCCGCGCGGTTTACGGCGGAGGCGGGATCCGGCCCGATCTGTTCATAGCGGCCGATACACTCACGACGTCCGAGCAAGAGTTTGTGAAGGCGCTGGGCGCCAAACTGCCCGCGTACCGCGATGTCATGACGAGCTACGCCCTCGAGTTGAAGGCGTCCAACGCGAATACGACGCGACCGGTGCCGGTGACGGCGCCGATGCGTGCCGAGATCCTGCGACGGATGCGCGACAAGGAAGTCGAGATTACCGACGAGCAGTGGGCCGGCGCTCGCGGGTTGGTGGATCAGCAACTCGGCTACGAGATCGAGCGCTACGTCTTTGGTCGCGAATCGGAATCCCGCCGGCGAATCGGTGACGACCCACAGGTGCAGACGGCGATCGAGCTGCTGACGCAGGCCGACTCGCCTGGCGAGGTCTTTTTGCTCGCTGCCGCGAGCAAGGGGGGTGAGCGCAGCCCCTGAATGTCCATCGGCATCATCGGAGCGGGTCGAGCAGGTGCGAGCCTGGCGGTCGCGCTCCAACACGCGAACTATGATGTCTTTGTTCACAGCCGGGAGCGCAAGACGCTCCCGGTTTCGTTTGCGCTCACGGCCGGGAACCGAATCCCGTGGCTCGGGAAGGTAGATGTCGTCATCCTCGCAGTACCGGATGCCAAGATCCCCGACCTGGCGGATCGACTTGCAGCCACCGCCCAGCTGAACGAGCGGCACGTCGTGCTGCACTTGTCAGGTGCGTTTGACGAAGGCGCGTTGACCGCGCTGGGGCCCAGCGGTGCAGCGCTTGGATCGTTCCACCCATTTCAGACATTGACCGATGCTGCTTGGGGTCCCGAACGATTGCGTGGCGCGCTCGCGGCGGTGCAAGGGATGCCCCGTGCCGTGATGGTCGGGACGCAGATCGCCGAATCGCTCGGTATGCACCCCGTTCAGATCGATGCCGACCAGAAGGCGCTTTACCATGCCGCCGCGGTTTTCTCCGCGAACTATCCTATCGTCATCGCTTTCCTTGCGGAGCGGTTGCTGCAAGATGCCGGTGTCGAGGGGCCAGATGCGCGCCGTGCGGTCGTCCGCATCATGCAGGGGACTGTAGCCAATCTCACGGAGCAGGGAAGTGTTGCTGGACTCACTGGCCCAGTGAGTCGGGGGGACGCCGAGACCGTTGCGAGGCACCTCGACGCGTTACCGGACGACATTGTCGAGGTGTACCGGAGCCTAGCGCGCGTTGCGGTCGACGTTGCGGGGTTGGAGGGCGACGCGCGCGAGCGAATGGAGAAGGTGCTCGGATAGTCGGATCCACGCGGGTTCGCCCCCGGAACGCACGTTGAGTCGCACCCTGAGTTCGAGATCCCAATACGGCGAATCGCAGTGCGTGGAGGGGGTGAACCCGAGTGGATCCGACTATCCGAGCACCTTCTCCATTCGCTCGCGCGCGTCGCCCTCCAACCCCGCAACGTCGACCGCAACGCGCGCTAGGCTCCGGTACACCTCGACAA
>JBDHLU010000154.1:0-7565 GCA_039656555.1 Gemmatimonadota bacterium
CAGGTGGGTCACGCCCTCACTGCACACTGGTCCCAACGATGGCCTTTTGAACAGGGGGGACCATGCGTCACATCACATTTCTACTTCCCGTTCTCGCCGTTGCCTGCGGCGGTCGTCCGGCTCCGATTATGGCTCCAGAACCTGGTGACCGGGTCCGGGTCACTGCTCCCGACGTTGGCATCAACAAACACACGGGTCAGCTGAAAGCAATGGGGGCTGACACGCTCACCGTGGATACGCTGCGCGTCGCCGTTGCTTCCGTGACGAGGCTTGAGGTGCAGCGCGGACGGAAGTCGTGGGGCGCTGGAAAGGGAGCGCTGGTCGGGCTCGGAGCAGCTGTACCATTCCTGGTGGTCGCCGTGGCGATTCCCGACTGTGGTAGCAATGCGGGCTGCTTCGATGATTGGTTTGCGATGGGTGCAGTGATCTTGTTTCCGGCAATCGGGGCCATCACCGGCGCACTTGTCAAGACCGACCGCTGGGAAGAACTCCCCCTCGACCAACTCCGCGTGAGCTTCGTTCCGCAACGTGATGGGCGGTTTGCGTTCGGTCTGTCGGTGGCCTTTTGAAGGGAGTCGTCGTCATGAAGAACCCAACATTCCAGTTCCGGCAACTCGTTGCGCTTCTCAGTGTGGTCGTCGTGGGTCTCATCGTTACTGGATGTGACAACGTGTTAGGATGGTGCGCGGATCAGCTTCGGACCCGTCCGACTCGACTTGCCCTCGTTGCTGTACTCTTGGGAGCCGGTCCCCTGCTTGCACAAGATCGCCCCATAGAACTGGGCATCGATGTGATCCAGCTTTCCGTGACACCCGGTGAAAGTGTTCACGGGCGCACGCAGGTCGACATTCCGCTGGCCTTGGTGCGGGTCGGTTTCCCAATCTCAGACCATGCCTTCCTCGAACCTGGGGTGAGCCTCGACATCCAGAGTGGGGGAGGCCTCACTGAGCTTACGAGTCGCCTGCAACTCGGGGCGCTGATCCACTTTGGCTCGTCCGGCGGCCGTAGTGGGCTCTTTGTGCACCCGAACGCGGGCCTCCTCTTCATATCGGACCGGAACGGGGACTATTCGAGACAATTCAATCTTGGCCTCCTGGTTGGAAGCAAGATCCCGTTGGTCGAGAAGCTGGTGGCACGGATACAGGGCGGTGTTTTCTACGGATTTGAGCACGACGGGTTCGACGGCTCGTTCACGCTCGCTGCTTCGTTTGGGTTTTCGTTCTTCACGAAGTGACCCAGCGGGACCGACTCGGTCGCCGCCAGATACGGTAAGGTGCAGTGGTGCACTGGAGGGCACGCTGGCGGGGTTGCTTCTTCTTCCGCCCGAAGCCAGAGCGTCCCAGCGGCGTTTGGGGCTACCACCCCATCACGTCGTTTGCCCACTGCGGTAACTGCGTCGTCTCCCGTGATGGTGATGACGATTCATGCGATGGAGCGGTGCGAGGTAGGTAGGCGGATTATTGCGGGAGGAAGCGGTTTGTTGCGGTGCTTCGTTCCCCACTGGCGGTCGCACCCGCCATGATCTTGCCAGACCTGCATCGACGCATAGCTTCGCACTCGTCCCGTAACGCACTGGAGCGAGCTATGATGTTCAATATCAAGGCACTGGCAATCACGGCTGGTATGATCATGGCTGTGGTCTTCCTTTTCGTCGGCGTCGGAAACCTGATCTGGGAATCCTATGGCGTGGGAGTCCTCCAACTGGCGGCTTCAGTGTATCCCGGCTACGACGGCCCGGGAGGGTTTGGTTCGGTGATCGTGATCACCCTGTGGGGTTTGGTGGATGGGATGGTGTGGGGCGCGATCTTCGGCTGGTTGTACAACACGGTAGCAGGGCGAGGAAGCAGCCTGGCATCCGCGCCGTGAACTAGTCTCCCCGCTGACCGCCCAGAAGCAAAGCCCCGAGCGTCCTAGCGGCGTTCGGGGCTGCTCTATTCACTAATAGTCGCGACTCACCACACCGGACATGCCACCTGCCCAGGAAACGGACCGCCGCAACGTCGCCAATCGGCCCCGAGGGCCAGCCGGTGTGGCGGGCGACCACCAACCTCCGTAAACTCACCGGTGGCGACATCCACGACGAGCAACCCTTGTCCTTTTTTGTAGTACCGATTCGTTATGGCGATCTGTGAGTCATCCGGTGACCACGAGGGCAAATTGTGTTGTAGTTATAGTCAGCTCTTGGTCCGTTACTGAGTTCGCCCGGTGGTGGGCAAAGTATTAGTGATCTATTAGTGGGCGGGGGAAAGCGGGGAGCAATGAAAAAGACCGGTCTGGCTAACTGGTTGCCAAACCGGCCTTTACAGAATCGGGACGGCGGGATTTGAACCCGCGACCCCCTGAACCCCATTCATGCTATAAGGAATACGAAACTGGGCATCTGCCCTTTGTTTGGTGGAATGTGCGGCAAGATGTTGGGCAATGTTTGCTAGAATCCCGCAAAACTAGGTTTGAATCTGGGTGAGAAGTTCGGTGAGTTCAGCGAGGGGTCTCAATCAACGCCAGCCATTCGGATCAACGGCTTCCTTATTCTACGTGCTCGTTCTTAAAGTCCATTCTCTTCGTTCCCGTCGTGCCAAGCCGTTTACGTCCCAAAACTGCACGGGCTACTTCTTTCTAGAGATCGCGATTGACACCAGACCTAGCACGGCCAGTGCTACCACACCAGCAGTGGAGTAGCTCCCTTTACCGAATACGAACAGTAGGGCTGCTGAGGCAACTAGAATCAAGCCAACAATCAACCGAGACGTCTGCATGTCTGTCCTCATTACTTGTGGGTAGGCTAACTCGTGAATTGACTGACCAGCATATCTCCATACGCTACACCGTCCCCGCGACATCGCAACGCGTCATTTCAACGCCTTCCTTTGAAACGCACGTGCTTGTCAGCTCCTAACGCGTGTTAGGCGACAGAGTTGAACTCGCGGCACCACGCTTCATGGATGCGGCGCAACAACGATGGGTACACCAACCAGCGCCGGAAAGGATCGATCAGCGCAAGATACGGCTTTGTCCAGACGCTGACCGGAAGGACATGAATCGCCCAGAGGAGCTTATAGCCATCCGGCGCCGGCTCCAGCGCCCAGACCAGGAAGGCGTGAACCGTCGCGTTCCGGATCTCACTTACTGCCTCCGTCGTGTGAACGTACAGAATGGCAAACGGCCGATCGAACGTACCCGGCTCCACAATCGATCGCGAGTCCATCCTATGCAGAACCCACCAGGGCGACCCTCCACCAGATAGTCGACGTTTCATTGACCTTCCAGCCACAGCTCATCCATGTACCGAAGCGGGTCGGCACGATAGGGAGAACTCAACCCCCGGACCCGGAGGGTCGCCACCGACGTCTCGACTCCGGGATAAAGATAGGCGACCGGCAGGTCCGCCTCGAAGAACGGCGCAAGCCGCTGGTGAATCCGGTCTATTTCATCGGGGTCGATCGTCTTCGTCATCTCGTTCAGGAGCGCGATGACGTCGGGATTGGCGTAACCGATCATGGACTCTTCGCCAAAGGTCGCCAGGATCCCCGAGTCGCTGTCAAGCGATGCGTTCTGGATGGTCAGCGCAGCGTCGAACTTACTCGCCCTCATCCGCTCCCGCACGGCTGCAAGGACCATCGTCTGGACTTCCACGTCGATTCCCACTCGGCGGAGCTGACTCTGAAGGTAGACAGCTTCTCCTCCTCGCATCGGGTAGCCGCTCGGTGTGAGCAAGGTGAACCGGAACAGCTTGCCATCCCTTTTGCGTACGCCGCCTCCATCGTCATCCCGCCAGCCGGCATCGTGGAGCAACCGTTTTGCCCGCTCGGGGTCGTACGGCAGCGGCGCGGGCACTTCGCCCCGACGATACTGCCCAACCGAAAGGGGGACATCGAAGATGGGGAGTCCCGCCGGCATGTGGAGGACTTGATGGAGTTCGGCGCGATCGATCGCCAGCACCAGGGCCCGCCGAACGCTGGCGTCGCGGAACAACTCGTTGCGGAGATTCCAAGCCATCACCCGGTTGCTGCGAGCGTAGCTGGAGTAGTACGATTGGAAGCGATCATCTCCCGACAGCGCTTGCAGTTGTCGCTGTTGGGCAAAATTGATTACGTCGACGCTACCGCCCAACAGCTCGACCAAGTTTTCGGAGAACTTGAGGACTACGCGCTCGATCGAAGGTTTCCCTCGGTAATAGTCTGGGTTGGCCTCGAAGTCCATCGCTATCCGCGGCACGTATCGCACGAAGCGGTACGGGCCGTTTCCCACCGGCCGGGAGAACCAGGAATCCCAGCCTTCGTGGTCTTCTGGATCGAGGTGCTCGAGGAGGTGCTTGGGATAGTAGACCGTCCAGCCGTCCAGTGGACTTCCCTTCCCGATCTCGTCGGCGAGCTGATGGTGGTACTCGATCGTATAGGTGGAATCGTCCAGCACGGTAACCGAGAATCCACCGGGCTGTGCATACAGCCATGCGTTGGTGGCGAGGAGATCCAGCGTGAACTTCACGTCGTGGGCGGTCACCGGGACCCCGTCGTGCCAGCGGACGCCCTGGCGAAGGTGTACCGTCCAGCTCCGGTAGTCCGGCGAGTGCTCCCACCGCTCTGCCAGCCGCCCTTCCAGTTCGCCGTCCGCGTTTCGAGCCACCAGAGGGAGGAACGCGAGAAACATCGAGGACTCGGTACTGAACATCAACTGCATGGATTCTTCGTAGAATCCCACGGTAATCGTGGAATCGGGGTCCGCGGACGGAGGCCGCGTGCAGCCCAGGGCGGCGACCACCAGAGAGCCCGCGCTCAGCCGCGTGAACTCGCGCCGATCCATCAGCCGGGAGCGACTGACAGGGAACTCCATGGCGAGACGAACTCTGGCGGGAACGGCCATTGGTGCCTCAGAGGTGCGGACTAATCCATATAGTGGGGGTCGGTACCGGTTGTGGCCAGCGGGTGGAGACTGACGCCGTTGGGCTGGAGGTGTCGCCGTTGTTGAGGCGGCGGGGGTAGGGGGCTTCGGCGGTCGGCCTACTGAAAAGTCACCCGCCGGTGGACACGCCGTCGCCAGCTAGGGCAAGGGATCACGCTACCGCCACACGCGAGCACCTAGCCGCCGGGCAGACTCGCGACGAGATCAATCATCCGCTCCACGTGCTCCGGGGTCGGCAATCGCCCCCGCCCGCCACCAAGGTTGTCCACCATGTGTTCCGGGTCACCCGTTCCCGGAGCTGCCACCGTGACCGCCGGATGCGCGACCACATACTTGAGCATGAACTGGGCCCAGCTGTGCGCATCAAATTCCGCCGCCCACGCGGGTACCTTCCGATCGCCGATACGCCCCCACATCCTACTCCGTCCGAACGGGAGATAGACCATAACGGCGATCCCTTCGTCTTGCGCCAGCGGTAGGATGCGTTCCTCGACCGTGCGGTTGTCGATGGCGTAGTCGACGCCAATGAAGTCAATCGGATATCGCCGCATTACCTCAGCGAGCGCTCCGTACTGGCGCTCGCTGGTGGTGGTCATCCCGACATAGCGGATCCGCCCAGCCTCCTTGTATTCCTGCAGAATGCCCAGCTGGGTCGGCGGGTCGCCCATGTTGTGGACCTGATCGAGATCAATCACGTCGCTTCTGAGGCGTGTGAAAGATCGTTCGATCTGGGCTCGCACTGCCGCCGGGTCGGCCGAGCCGCCTCCGCGACCCACGACATTGACCTTCGTAGCCCAGAAGATGTCGTCCCCGAACCCGTCTTCATCTGCCCATTGGCCCGCATACTCCTCGGAGCCGCCACCGCCATAACCGGCCGCACTATCGAAGACGCGACCGGCGCCCTCCGCTCCGGCGGCCAGTGCGTGGAGCACAGACCGATGGTCGGCAAGTTCCGCCGCGGTCGAGTTCGTCGAGATCCACCGACCTCCCAGGCCGATGACGGGAATCTGCTCCCCAGTTGACGGGATCGGGCGCGTTCTGACGGGCCCATCCTGAACGGCCGCCAAAATACGCGAGTTCAAAGCAAGGGCGGTACTTGCGCCCGCGGTGAGTCGAAGCCATTCGCGTCGATTGATCATACTCTCTTCCCTCGGTTTAAAGGCGCCCCCCGTTTTGCTTGAGGCCGCTCACTCGGTAAATAGGCACCCGGAGCGATTGTGCCGCCAGACCTGGGGATCTGACATTCGTTTCTCATTGCCGACCATTCCGGCAGCAAAGAACTGAGTCACAAACTGAGTCACCCTCAAAGACAAAGAAAAAGCGAGCCAACCTAAACTGGTTGACTCGCTTTTGCTTACCAAGTCGGGACGGCGGGATTTGTCGCGTCGTGAGCGAGCGCTGTCAGGCGCGACGCGAATAGAGCGGAAGAGACCGGGGGTCTCGTCCGCCGATCTCTTCAACCCGCGACCCCCTGTCGCGTTAGCGGACGCGGGTAGTGAGGGGACGCAATGGGGGCGTCAACCCCATTCAGGTTATATGGAATACGAAACTGGGCATCTGCCCGTGGTTTGGCGGTTTGTGCCCGCAGATGCAGGGTTGTGCACGCTGGAAACATGCACTCTGCCGGTTTGAATCTGGGTGAGAAGTTCGGTGAGTTAGTTGGAGCACGACCGGTCATTTCTCAGCAACTTGAAATGCGTTGCGACTGATCCCCAGCTCATTATCGCCGCAGCGCATGTCGTCGTACTGAAGAGACGCTTCGTCTCACCAGCCCGGGCGTCAAAGGCGTCGGCGGATCTTTTCTGCGATTGACTCTAGCTCCCTTGGGTGAGTGTTCTCGATCCGCGTGGGATATACGCGGAGCAGGCCATCACCTGTCCTGCGTGGCATGACGTGCAAGTGTAGATGTGGGACCTCCTGGAAGGCCGCGGGGCCGATGGAGTGCCACAAGCTGAAACCCTCGTTTGGGAATGCGGCATCGACAGCGCGCGTTACCCGCGTCAGCGTTGCCATCAACGCAGCGCCGGTCTGAGCGTCGAGTTCCCGAATATCCCTAAGGTGGCGCTTAGGGATGATGAGCGTGTGACCGGTGTTTGCCTGGCGTGGGTCAACAAATGCGAGAGTCGTGTCGTCTTCCAGCACGACCGCTGCCGGTAGCCGTTTGCCCACGATCTCACAGAAAACACAGAACTCCTGTTCATGGTCGCTCATTCACGCCGCCCAACGAATCGACAAATGACTTGCGCACGTACTCCAAAGCCCAGGCGCGTAATGTCCACTGGAGTCCGCCGATGCGATTTGCGCGGTGACCTCGACACGAGCATTACCTATGGGTTCACCCGAAAGCGCGTCGACCACAACGTGGACGATTGTTTTCGCGACGGTCTGCATGGCGCCTAACTCGTGAATTGACTGACCAGCATATCTCCATATGCTACACCGTCCCCGCGACATCGCAACGCGCTGAGGAAGGGCGAGAACCATCAACGCCAACCGCACATCAACGGCTAGCCCGTGCGATGTACAAGCCGCGGCCGGTTAGACCTTCGGGATCGTACTCAACGTCCTCGTAGCCCGCCACCGCGAAGCATTCTGACATTTCTTCTCTCGTGAATAGTCCGAGTGTGTGATGCTCGACCCTGTGTTCGATACCCTCCGTGCTGCCG
>JBDHLU010000155.1:0-7332 GCA_039656555.1 Gemmatimonadota bacterium
AGGACGGGGTTCGTTGGCCCACTCTGCGTCCCCATCCCACTGTCCCACTGTCGCACTGTCGCCGCTGTCCCCCTTCACAACGGCAACGACCTTGGCGAGAAGCGACGGCCCTTCAACGTCCAACTTCCCGCCTGACTTCAGTCGTTCAAAGGGATGCCAACCCACCGTGTAAATCGTGAGGACAGAG
Organism: Gemmatimonadota bacterium; assembly: GCA_039656555.1. GTDB lineage: Bacteria > Gemmatimonadota > Gemmatimonadetes > Gemmatimonadales > GWC2-71-9 > CAMYLY01. Next base: position 188 of record JBDHLU010000155.1, read on the forward strand.
ATGCCGAGCAGACCCACCAAAACCGCGCCCGCAGTGCCGATTGCACTGGACACACCCCACACGAGAAACGCCGGCACGACCCCCACGAGTTTCTGTGCCACAGGCCAATCCGCATGGTTGGCCGGGAAGTCGGCCATGGTGCGTACGCCGGTCCCGATGGCTATCGCGAACGGGAGCAGCACCATGAGCCCGCCAACGAGCACACCGACACGCTGAAAATCGAATGACGGAATACGGCCGAACCCTGCTAGGGCCAATGCAAAGCCCGCCACTGGAAGGAGGGCTGCACCGATACCCAGGTAGGTCCACAGGAACCGCCCGGCCCCCCGACCCAATGGTCCGGTAACGTTGAGCGGAAGGAGTGTGAGGGCGAGGAAGATACCGGCCAACAGGAAGGCAATCGCGAGCAGTTCCTGTCTATGACGCGGCTCGAGCTCCATGGTCGGAGTCCTCAGTCTGGGAGGGTTACGAGTTTCCCTGAATACACCGGAACGATATCATAAATATCCACTTCGGTAGCCGCGGTAAGGTCGGCCTTGAACCCTCGCTTCCGCAACTCTTTCGCCGCCGCGCTGGCAGCAATCGCCCGCTTCCACTTCTCACCGTAGCGACGCACAAGCTCGTACGCTGCGATCGCGGCATCGTTGAACTCCGTGGTCCGGCGCATGCTCCCGGGCACGAGCGCTCGCACAAACCGCCCTGCGGCATACGCATCCTCCAGGGCGAACATCTTGTCTCTCCCGCTACACAGAATAACGATTTCCTGGCTTTTCTCGAAGGCCTCTTGCGCCTTGGCCACTGCCGCCGAAAAATTGGTGACGGCGGCAATCATGACTGGGGCACCCGATTCGGCCGCTGCAATGGCCGGGGTGCCGTTGGTGGTCGACATGACAACGGTCTTGCCGCGCACCACGTCTTCAGTCATTTCCAAGGGGGAGTTGCCTAGCTGGAATCCCTCTATGCGTTCGAGCTTGCGCTCGCCGGCCAGCACGACGGCATCTCGTTCGAGGTTGGCGACATGCCGCAAAGCCTCATCTTGCCCCGCGGACGGTAACACCGCCTTGGCCCCATTCGCCATGGCCGCGACGACCGTCGTCGTGGTGCGCAAAACATCGATGACGACCACGGGTTTTTCGCCGACGTCCTGCTGCGTGACGCCGAGTGGCGTGAAATAGACGGAGATTTTCATTCAGGCTCGAAGAGCCCGGTCTCCCGTTCGAGGAATTTCGTATCCACATTCCCCGCCTGAAAATCGGGGTGCTGAATGACCCGTTTCAAGAACGGAATCGTCGTCGTCACGCCTTCAACAATAAAGGAATCCAATGCGTGATACATACGCGTCAACGCTTCCGCACGGGTCGTGCCGTGCGCGATGACCTTGGCCAACAAGGAGTCATAAAATGGGGGAACCGTGTACCCGTCATAGATGTGCGTATCGACGCGAATGCCGGGACCACCGGGCGGGTGAAAGGCAGTGATCGTTCCCGGCGATGGTTGAAAGTTCCGATACGGGTCTTCGGCGTTCACCCTACACTCGATCGCGTGACCACGCACGCGGTTGCCGGCAAGGAACAATGTCACTTCTTCGCCCGCCGCAGCGCGAATCTGTTCTTTCACTAGATCGTAGTTCGTCACCATCTCGGTAACGGGGTGTTCCACCTGAATCCTCGTATTCATCTCCATGAAGTAGAAGCTGCCATCCTCCTCGAGTAGGAACTCGATCGTGCCGGCGCCGACGTAGTTGATCTCCTTCGCAGCCTTGACCGCCGCGTCACTCATCCGTTCCCGCAGTTCCTGATCGACGGCCGGGCTCGGCGCTTCTTCAATGAGCTTCTGATGACGACGCTGTACCGAGCAGTCGCGTTCGCACAGGTGCATCACGTTGCCATGGGTATCTCCCATGATTTGGATTTCTACGTGACGGGGCTGGTCGAGGTATTTCTCGACGTATACGGCCCCCGACCCAAATGCCGCGAGTGCTTCGTTCGCCGCCAGTTGAAAAGAGCGCCCGAAACTCTCCGTATCCGGCGCGACCCGCATCCCCTTACCACCCCCACCGGCCGCCGCCTTGATGATTACCGGAAAACCAATCTCTTTGGCGATCGCGAGTGCATCCTTCGGGTCTTCGACTGCCCCCGGCGAACCGGGTACTACGGGGATGCCCACTTTCTGCGCCAGTTCACGCGCCGCGGCCTTGTCCCCCATGAGGCGGATCTGTTCTGCCGTCGGCCCAATGAACGTGATCTCCGATGCCTCACACGTTTCCGCAAACTCGGGGTTCTCTGCCAAAAACCCGTACCCCGGGTGAATCGCGTCCGCCCCGGTGATTTCGGCAGCCGCAATTATGTTGGGGATCTTGAGATAGGATAGGCGACTAGGGGGAGGACCAATACAGACATCGTCGTCCGCGAATCGTACATGCAGGGACTCGGCGTCCGCTTCCGAATAGACCGCGACGGTCTCGACATTCAGCTCACGGCACGCCCGAATGACCCGCAGGGCGATTTCCCCACGGTTGGCAATCAAGACTTTCTTGAACACGGGCCTACCGCGTCATGCCCTCCAAAGGCATGTCGTCTTCACTACCGGGGGGTGCGCCCATCGATTCTTCGGCGAACGTGCGGTCAGACGTTCCCGAGATGCCACTCACCTGGAGTTTGAATTCGCTCGGATTGGAAGAATAGAACATCGCCATGTCGTAGGTGATCTTGCCGGCACGATACCATTGCATGAGCGACTGGTCGAATGACTGCATCCCGTACTGCACGGTGCCTTCTTTGATGAGATCCGGAATATTCAAGGCCAGCTCGGGATCACGAATGTTGTCCTTGACCGCCGCGGTGTTGATCAACACCTCACACGCCGGAACCCGACCCATGCCATCGGCCGTCGGCACCAAGCGGAGGCAGACTACCGCTTCGAGCGCGGTCGACAACAAGGCCCGTACGGCGTTGTGTTCATGAGGCGGAAAGAAGGAGATCACTCGATTGATGGTCTGCGTCGCATCCGTCGTATGAAGTGTCGAGAAGACGAGGTGACCCGTGTCAGCCGCCTTCATCGCTGTATCCAAGGTCACTCGGTCACGAATCTCACCGATCAGAATGACGTCCGGATCCTGCCGCAACACATGCCGCAAGGCGGATTCGAACGACAGCGTGTCGGTCCCCACCTCACGTTGCGAGATGTTAGCCTCTCCATCTCGGTGCAAGAACTCAATGGGGTCTTCGATGGTGATGACGTTGCACTTCCGACTGCGATTGATATGATCGAGCATCGAGGCCAGTGCCGTCGATTTTCCCGACCCCGTTACCCCAGTCACCAGGATCAGCCCACGAGGCTTGAGGCAAATATTCTCCAAGACCGCCGGGAGGTTCAGGTCCCTAATGGTCTTGACCTCGTATGGAATGGACCGAAACACGAACGCCAACGTTCCGCGCTGTTGAAACACATTCGTCCGGAATCGCCCAACGCCCGGGACACCGATCGCAAAATCCGACTCCTTGTGCTCGGCAAACTCCCTGACCTGCTTGGGCGTCATGATCTGCTCGGCCAGCGCCTTGAGATCCTCCGGCTTCAACGCAGCTTGCTGGAGTTGAGTCAGCGTACCTGCCACCCGAATCGTTGGTGTGCGTCCGACCTTGAGATGCAGGTCAGAACCCGAACGCTGGACCATCTCCGTGATGGCCGCCTTGAAGTTGAACGGTGCGTCAGCCATTGGTGTCCACCTTGAAGAGCACTTGTCCGAATTCCACGGGCTGAGCGTCTTGCACGCAGATCTCTTTCACCACGCCCGACACTTCAGCATCGATCGTATTCATGATTTTCATTGCCTCAATAATACAGAGTGCTTGGCCGGGAGCGATCCGTGCTCCCGGTTGCACGTAAGGCTCGGCACCCGGTTCGGGCTGAGCGTAAAAAGTTCCGACCATAGGGCTCTTGATGTCGTGAAGCTTGATATCAGCTGGTGGGGCCTCGGCGACTTTCTCGGGCCCCCTTGCCATGGCTGGTGCCGGTTCGGGGGATGTAGGATGCTGGGTGCTGGATGTTGGAGCGATCGCCGTCCCCTTCGAAACCTTGATCGAGGTGCTGAAGAGGTTCTTGCGAACCTCGATCGACCCAGCGTTGGTCGAATTCAGCAGGTCGAGAAGTTGCTCCACGAACTTGAGGTTTATCATACGCGTTCGAGATACTTGTCTTCGCGGCGATCCACGCGGACGCGTTGGCCCTGCTCCACGAAGAGCGGGACCTGAATTACGGCCCCTGTTTCCAGTTTCGCAGGCTTCGTCCCCCCTTGGGCCGTGTCACCACGCAGACCGGGGTCCGTTTCCACAATTTCGAGTTCGACGAAGTTGGGAAGATCGATCATGATCACCTTGCCCTCATGCAACAATCCCGAACACTCCATCCCCTCCTTGAGGTACTTCATTTGATCCTCGCCAATGACATCGGCGTCAATGGGAATGTCGTCGAACGTTTCCTGATCCATGAAATGGTGCAAATGCCCGTCATGGTAGGAATACTGCACCGGTCGCCGCTCGAGTCGAACATCCTTCACTCGTTCGCCCGCCGTCCACGTCTTGTCGATGACGGCACCGGTCTTCACGTTCTTTAGCTTGCTGCGAACGAACGCCCCCCCCTTGCCGGGTTTGACGTGCTGGAAATAGGTGATCTGAAACAGCTGCCCGTCAATGTCGAGCACCATGCTGTTTCGAAAGTCTGCCGTCGTCGCCATAGGACTATAAAAGCTCCACCAATTCGGTTTTTCCATCCGAGAGCAGTTCCGCTCCCGAGTCCCTGAGCCACACGTCGTCCTCGATTCGGACGCCGCCCCAGCCAGGAACGTACACGCCTGGTTCAATCGTCACCACCGCTCCAGCCGGGAGCTCGGATTCGTTCTTACTACTCAGGCGGGGGGCCTCGTGGACCTCGAGCCCGAGCCCGTGGCCGAGTGAATGGCCAAACGCATCGCCAAAGCCGCGTTGTTCGATGATGGTGCGGGCAGTGTGGTCGGCTTCCCGCCCCTTCATTCCCGGCCGGACGTGCTGAATGGCCGCCTGTTGTGCCTCGAGCACGAGGTCGTAGATGGTCCGCTGGCGCTCGTCGGCCCGAGCGCCGACTACCACAGTACGCGTGATGTCGGCACAGTATCCCTGGACCTGGGCACCAAAGTCAAGCAGAAGGAAATCTCCCGCATTGACCTCGCGCTTACTGGTACAGGCGTGCGGGAGAGCGCTCCGGGGCCCCGAGGCGACGATGGTGGGAAACGGGTGCCACTCGCTTCCCAGAGTCCGTAGCTCATACTCTAGGCGGGCGGCGATGTCCTGCTCACGGTCACCCACGCGAATGGTTTCCAGAACGGTCTCAAACGCCTTGCCCGCCAACGCTGCCGCCGCTCGGATGTTTTCGATTTCCTCGGGGCTCTTCTGTTCACGTATCGGCTCGACCATCCCTTCCATCGGTTGTCTGATGGGTTTCACATCGGCCGACGCGATGCGCTGGGCTGTGTGCGCCGACACGGCTCCGCTCTCAAAACCGAGTCGTTCGACCGCGGCATATTCACCGAGCACAGCCCACAACCGATCCCAGATATCGGATTCGTAGATCTCGATCCGCGCGGCCCCAGTGACCTCATCATCGGCTTGAGTACGGTAACGAAAATCCGAGAAAAAAACGTTCTCGTTCCGCAACACGAGGAGGGTTGCGGACGATCCCGTAAAGCCCGTCAAATAACGGATATTGGGGAGATGGCTGACGATCAGGCCGTCGATCTGCTCGTGCTCGAGACGCTCGAGGAGCGCGGCCCGGCGTTCAGGGCGCCGATCGGGTGACACCACGATTGAGGTGCTTTACTAGGCCATCCAGGCCCAGCAGATACCCTTGAGCCCCGAATCCGGCCACGATACCTACTGCCAGGTCGGCGAGGTGCGAATGCCGTCGCTCCTCCTCCCTCGCGAAAATATTGCTGAGGTGGACCTCTACAAACGGAATATCTACGGCGAGGAGCGCGTCACGAACTGCGAGCGACGTGTGGGTGAAAGCGGCAGCGTTGATGATGGCACCATCGGCCGAACTCCTCAGGCCCTGGATCAGGTCGACCAGAGCTCCCTCATGATTGGTCTGGTGCCACGCCAGTTCGACCTCGAGTTCACTCGCCCTGGAACGCACCAATTGCTCGATCTCGTCCAAAGAGACCGAGCCGTAGAGTTCAGGTTCGCGGGTGCCGAGAAGATTGAGATTGGGGCCGTTGAGAACGGAAACCCGCACTAGGTTTTGAGATCCTTGAGCCAGCTCTGGAACGCCTTGTCGTCACCCTGCCCCGGTTCGTTCGGATCGGCATCGCCCGTGTCGACGGTGGCTTCCGCCGCCGGTTCCGACGCGTTCCCGAAGAACTGATCAAATGACCCCTCGTCCGCACCGGCAGAACCCGAACTCGGCATTGCCGGAGGCTGCACGCGAGGTTTCGGGTGCGACGGGCGGTGCTGCGCCGCACCGGCAATCGCCAACAGCATGTCCCGGGCTGATTCGCCACCAGTGATCGCGATCGAGAACCGCTGCGAGGGCGCTGGAGGGGCTTCCGCCTGCACTGGCGCGTTCACTTTGCCCTCGAGGTCGGATAGGTTCGTGGCCAGGTCGGCGTCGCCCGGATCGAGTTCAAGCAACTGACCGTACATGTCCCGCGCTTGTTCGTAGAGCCCTTGCTGGACGTAGAGATCAGCCATGGTGGCAGTAACGACCGGCGCCGGCTCCCCCTCGGTCTTCGGAGCCACATCATCGGGCAGGATGAGATCGAGCGGCTGCTCTTCGGTGATCGCCGTCTCTAAAGGGGCAGGTTCGGGCTCCGGAGCCGCGAGTTCATCGGACACCGATGTCGACTCCACCACGAACTCCGGTTCCGCGTCGGCGGATGCCGGTTGTTCCGCCACGTCCTCTGCGGCAAACCTCTCTCCCACCACGACGACATCTTCCGTGGGCGCGACCTCGCCAATCTCATCTTCGGCGGACGGGATGTCCTCCGCATCTATCCCGGGGAGTTCTTGGACGGCGGCCTCTTCCAACCCCTCAGCGTGCGAGGCCGCGGCCTCAGAAACGTCATCTTCGGTGATCTGCTTCGACTGCCGTTCGCCCTCATCCCAACCTAGATCCTC
>JBDHLU010000156.1:0-7954 GCA_039656555.1 Gemmatimonadota bacterium
TACATCCTACATCCTACATCCTACATCCTACATCCTACATCCTACATCCTACATCCTACATCCTACATCCTACATCCTACATCCCCTAAGGAGCTTTCATGAGACTACGCAGGCTAATCCCCACTCTGGCCCTGGCCGGCCTCCTGGTAACACCGGCCTTCGCCCAAGACAACACCACCGGAGTGCCGCTCGAAGTCGGTGTGATGGCGCCCGATTTCGAGTTGCCGGGTGCGACGCGCCACGGCGTGCTGCGCGACCCGATCAAGTTGAGCGATTATCGCGACAAAACGGTCGTGATCGCGTTTTTCTATCGCGCACGGACGCGTGGCTGAACGATCCAAATGCATGCGTACCGTGATCAGTACGCACAATTGTTTCGGGATGGCCAGGACGTTGTGTTGATCGGTATCAGCACGGATTCGGTCGGGGCGCTGCAGTCATGGGCGCAAGACGATCAGTTCCAGTTCTTGTTTGCTAGTGACATTGGTGCAGTGGTTGGCCAGCAGTACGGGGCCTTCATCGATCGCGGTGAACGAGGAGTTTTGGACAATCGGACGGTGTTCGTCATCGATGGGGAAGGCCGAATCGCCAAAGTCATGGCGCCGTTCTTGGAAATGGATCCGACGGCGTATGAAGGATTAGGTGCGGCGGTGGAAGAGCTGGCGCCGAGGGAAGAGGGGTAAGAGGGCGAAGGTCTAAGGGCGGAGGACGGAGAATCTCTGCCCTTCGTCCTCCGCCCTTTGTCCTATTGCTCGGTCCCGCCCACGACGCGCCGTATCGCCGCCTCTATATCCTGGTGGCCCCCCACACCGGTGTAGACGACTTTCCCGTCGGCATCCAACAACGCCACATAGGAAGTCGTGGGTGCATCGATCGTTTGGATTGATTGACCGCGACGCTCACTGCGATGAAGGTGACCTGATCACCGTATTGTTCGTGGGCCGCGATCATTGTCGGCTCGAGCTGTTTGCAATCCTCGCACCACGTTGCCCAGAACTGAAACAACGCCGGCTTGCCACCAATGTATTGCGCGAGATCGACGTCGTTCCCGTCGAGGTCTTCGATGACGGCAGCTTCAGGGACCGTCCCCAGCGGGAGGCCCACTTCGTCGGTCTGACCAAAAAGCGGCGCGTTCGCGAGGACCAGTGTCGCCCCCAGCACCCAGCGCCCTGCACCCTGCATCCAATTGCCTACCATACCATTCCCGCCTGTACGAAGTAGTACTGTGCCATTGCCAGTATAACGATCCCCGCGGCCTTTTTGATCCAGATCATCCACGCGCCGGCCTTGGGGAGCGCGGATAGGAAACCGGATGAGAGTCCTACCGCGACCAGCAACGTCGTCATGCCGAGTGAAAACACGAACAGATAGATGAATCCCCACACAGCGCTTCCCGTTGCGGCAACCCACGTCAGCACGACCGCAAACGCCGGCGCACCACACGGTGCGGCCACGATTCCCGATGTAACGCCGAGCAGAAAGACGGCTGGATACGATCCGCCGCCCAGAGTGCTCGCCCACTGGACGACCCGTTGGGGTGCCGAGACGGGAAACACGTCTAGTATTCCAAGGGCGAAGATCAGCAAAAGGTTGCCGATCGCGAGGCGCGCCCACGGACTGGACGACACGGTCCCGAACAAGGTCCCTGTGAGTCCGGCAATCAGCCCCAAGATCGCATAGAACAGCGCGAGGCCGGTGACGTAAGCGATTGTGAGCCCGACCGTCCGGCCCCGTGACTGATTCTGCCTGCTGCTCCCACTCAAGATGCCGGCCGTGATGGGGATCATAGGGTAGATGCAGGGCGTGAGGCTCGTAAGTACCCCCGCGCCAAAGAGCGTAGCAACCGCAACTACCGGTCGCTGCTGGAGCGACTCGGTGAGGGTCTGGAGGGCGAAGAGGAGGTCAGGGATCATAGATGCAGGATGCAGGATGTAGGGAGTAGGGTGGAGGAGGGGGCCTGCATCCTACACCCTACATCCTACTACCTAAAAATACCCCTCCGAACTCCTGCGCCCGTCTCGGCATTCCGGCCAGGTCATCGGCTCGCCGGTTCGCCGGCTGTTCGGCATGACTTCCCGCCGGTCGCGGGACACCGTGTTTGGATCCTCCGAGGCGAGATACACGAGCATTGCGGTCAACGTCGCGTTGTTCTTCAAGTCGTCCATCCAAATCTTGTCGAAGGTGTCTCGTTGCGTGTGCCACGTGTACGTCCCGTATTCCCAAGAGAGCGACGAGATGCTGAACGAGGGCGCTCCGGAACAGATGAACGAAGCGTAGTCACTGCCCCCGCCGCCGGGAGTGCCGGGGATGTTGAGATCGATGTGTTGCGTAATCTCGCGTGGGATCTGCCCGAGCCAGTTAGCGAAGTGTTCGCCGGCGCCGGTCAGGCCCTGCATCGAGATGTTGACCACGCGGCCGGTTCCGTTGTCCTGGTTGAACGACGCCTGTAGGCCGCTCACAACTTCGGGATGATCCATGGCGAACGATCGTGATCCGTTCAACCCCTGTTCTTCCCCGCTCCAGTGACCAACCAGGATCGTGCGTCGTGGGTTTGGATACACAGTCTTCAATATCCGCATGGCCTCCATCATCGTGATGCTGCCGGTGCCGTTGTCAGTCGCACCTGATCCGCCGTCCCACGAGTCGTAGTGGGCGGAAAGCATAACGTACTCGTCCGGCAGTTCGTTCCCGCGGATCACCGCGATCGTATTGAACGCCGGAACCTCTCCTATGAACTCGGCCTCGGCTTCCACCTCTAGCACTGGCGCCTGGGCGTTGTCGGCCAGGCGTACGACCAGCCCGTAGTCCTCACAGCTCAGGTCGAGCGTCGGGACTTGTTGCGTGCGGGCGCTGAAGATCTTGTTGACGCCCCATCCGTTGGACCAGCGTGACTGGAGCACACCGACAGCGCCGGCCTGTTCGAGAGCGGCCGGTAGCGTACGACTGTTGAGGCCGGTCGCTTCGACTCGTGCACTCCACGCAGTCTGTGCTGCGCCACGCTCTTCTTGGAAACGTTCGAGCGACTCGGAGGTCGCGTACTCGGTGAGATTTCCGTTTGGGCGGCAGGTTGGTTGGGGGAAGGAAATCGCAACAAATTTGCCGGCGACCGTGGGTAGCCAAGCCTCGTATCCCATCTCGGGCAGCACGGTAACCTCACCCCGGACTTTGCCGTTGGTCCCTGGGCTCCATGCGAGCATGGTGCCCTCGAGCGAACGGACGCGCGGCTCGACGAGGTCGATGTGCGTGATACCGCGCTCCCAGCCCCTCCACGTGCCGTACTGTTCGTTTCGCGCCTCGATGCCCCACTGCTGGTACATCGCGACGGCCCAATCGTTGGCACTTACGTGGCCGGGAGAACCGGTCAATCGCGGTCCAATCGAATCCATGAGAGTCTGTGCGAGCTGGTAGGCTTGCGAACCGTCCATGCCCTCAGCCCATATTCGTTGCAAAGTCGGATTCTGGGTGGCGAAGGTCTGGGCCGTCGCCGGGACGGCCATGACTGTAAGTGTGGCCAACAGCCTGATCGTGCGTGTACCCGTCATAGGTGATATCCTCCAGGTATGTCGGTTGTGGGAGGCCTCGCCCAAAGATACGCAGTGGCCGGGAGTGTGTTGAGTGGGAACCACTCCTGGGGGAGGGTCGTTTTCTGCGACACGGCAGTCTCACCATAGCAAGGAGCATATCATGGAAATCAGACGAGTTACTGCAGCCCTCGTGCTGGGCGTCGTGCTCACTGCCTGTGGCGGTGAAGGCGAGGATAGTGCGGCCGTTGCTGACCAACCAGCCGTGTTGGCGTCGCCCGCGCCCGATACGACCGGTGCCGCCATTTGGGCCCATATTCAAGGTGCCGACTACGTCGCCGATTGGACCCTGTGGCCCGAAAAGGGACAGTTCTATGCTGGTACCCAGCCGCACGGTATGCTGTTGACCACTTACATGAACGACGTCGCGTTGGAAGCCTTCAACGCCAAGACCGGTTCCATGCCCGATGGCGCCATTGTCGTCAAGGAGAACTACACGCCGGACAGCACGCTCGCAGCGGTCACGGTCATGTACAAGCGGTCAGGATACAACGCCGACCACAACGACTGGTTTTTCACGAAGCACCTGCCGAGCGGAGTGCTGGACACAATGCCGAACGGCATGGACATGGAAGGCCGCCTTCCCGGGTGCCAGAATTGCCATGTTGGGATGAAGGCGAACGACTATTTGTTTACGTCGTCGCTGACGGGGAACTGAGCAACAGCGATTGGAGATTGGAGAACTGAGATCTGAGATTGAATCTCCAATCTGAAATCTCCAACCTCCAATCTCCAATCGCTTGTTCAACTCGCCAACCCCGGTCCGCGTACGCATTATAGGACAGCCATCACATCGAAATTCCATCTACCGAGAGCCGAACTATGAAGGTCTCACGTCTCATTACCACTGTGCCGTTCATTGCGGCGATGGTAGTCACGCCGATTCACGCCCAAGACCTGGATTCCGTGGTCGCCGGGCTCAAATACCGGGAGATTGGGCCTGCCAACATGGGTGGGCGGATCGCCAGCATCGCGGTCGTCGAATCGAAGCCGCAGGTCTTCTACGTCGGAGCCGCGACGGGCGGGGTCTGGAAGACGGAGAATCATGGAACCTCATGGACGTCCCTCTTTGACGATCAAGCGACCTCATCGATCGGCGACATCGCGGTTTTCCAAGCGAATCCGAACATCGTCTGGGTCGGCACTGGCGAGCCGCAGAACCGGCAGTCGTCTCCCTACGGTAATGGCGTTTACAGATCGACCGATGCCGGTAAGACATGGACGCACATGGGCCTGGGGGACACGAGGCACATCGGCCGTGTGCTCATTCACCCGATGAATCCGGACGTGGTCTACGTGGCGGCGGTTGGGCACCTGTGGGGTCCGAACGAAGATCGCGGCGTCTATCGCACGAGCGACGGCGGCAGAACTTGGGAGAAGGTGTTGTACATCGATGAGCACACAGGCGCTATCGACATGGCGATGGACCCGGGTGATCCCAGTACGCTTTTCGCCGCGATGTACCAGCGCCAACGGACAGGTTGGGGTTTCAACGGTGGCGGCCCGGGCAGTGGTCTCTATCGGACCCTCGACGGTGGCGATACGTGGACCGAGCTGACGGACGGCCTTCCCGAAGGAGACAAGGGCCGCATCGGTGTCGATGTGTTCCGTGGCGATGGGAACATCGTGTTCGCGCTTGTCGAGGCTGACCCACGTTCGCCGGGTCAGGGCTTTGGTGGAGGTCGCGGCGGTGGTGGCGGGCCGCGGAAGGGCGGCACGTTCCGTTCGCTCGATCGCGGCGAAACGTGGGAAAAAATGTCCAGCACGAATCCGCGGCCGATGTACTACTCACAGATCCGCATCGATCCGAGCAATCCGGACCGTATCTACGTGCTCGGCACGCAGTTGGCCGTGTCGGACGATGCGGGCCGCACGTTCCGGAACGATGGCGCAGAGCAGATTCATGTGGACCATCACGATCTGTGGATAAACCCGAACGATCCCGATCATCTGATCATGGGGAGCGACGGCGGCGTTACCGCTTCGTGGGACGGCACAAAGCACTGGCGCATGTTCGACAACATTGCGTTGGGGCAGTTCTACGCGGTCGGATACGACATGCGGGACCCGTATTACGTGTGTGGCGGACTGCAGGACAACGACTCGTGGTGTGGGCCGTCCAACAGCCGGTCGTTTCACGGCATTCGCAACCAGGATTGGTACGAGGTTGTCTACGGTGATGGCTTCACCTCCATCGTCGATCCGACCGATTCGTCGATCGTGTTCGCCGAGTCGCAGGGCGGCAATCTCAGCCGGTACGACCTCACTACCGGTGAAAAGACCGCAATACGCCCCATCGTCGGTCCACGTGAGAACGGTGATACGGCCAAGGAATACCGTTTCAACTGGCACGCCCCGCTCATTATCTCCGCTCATGATCCGGCGACGATCTACATCGGCTCCAACTACCTGATGCGCTCCCGCGATCGCGGCGTGACGTGGGAAGAGGTCGGTGGGATTGATCTCACCAAGCAGATCGACCGTGAAGAACTGGAGATCATGGGCGTCGCGGGTTCCGAATCGCAGATGTCGTTGAACGACGGCATCTCTAGGTACGGTACGCTCACCACCGTCGGGGAATCGCCGCTTACTTCCAACGTGATCTATGCCGGGACGGATGACGGCAACGTACAGGTCAGCTTGGATAACGGCGCCACCTGGGACAACGTGGTCGACCGGATCGACGGACTGCCTGAGCGAACATACGTCAGTCGTTTGGTGGCGTCGGCGCACGTCGAGGGGCGCGTGTATGCCACGTTCGATGGGCATCGGAACAACGACTACGCCGCACACGTGTATGTCAGCGACAACTTTGGCCAACGCTGGCGGCGTATTGCCGATGGGTTGCCGGATGGATCGTCGGTGAACGTGATCGCCGAGCATCCGCGCACTGCCAACTTATTGTTCGTGGGGAACGAAGTCGGCGTGTTTTTCTCGATCGATCAGGGCGAGAAATGGACGCGCCTCAAGAACGATCTGCCAACGGTGCCGGTCGATGACATCCAAATTCACCCGCGCGACAACGATCTCATCGTTGGGACACACGGGCGAAGCGTCTGGATTATGGCTGATGTGACGCCGCTCGAGCACCTGTCGAGTTCGATGATGGCGGAGGCCGGGCACGTGTTCCCGATCCAAGACGTGACCCTCTGGGCCGAACGGGGGGATTGGCCGTTTTACGGTGCCACGTACTCAGCACCGAACCCACCACGTGGAGCCCGAATTCGATATTACCTACGAGACGCCGTTCCGGATGCCGAGCCAATGACTGCGGACAAGGACGGAGAGATGGGAAGTCGGGAAGACGGGATGTTATCCGGATTCGATGACCTTCCCGTCTTCCCGACTTCCCGTCTCTCCGACTCGACTTCGTTTTCGCTCGAGGTAACCGACGCAACAGGAAGCCACATCCGTACCCTCGATGGCTCCGGAACCGCCGGAATCAACGAAATCATTTGGGACTTCCGTTACGATCAGCCGTACGAACCCGAGGAAGGGCAAGGCGGCGGCGGCGGAGGAGGTGGTGGGTTCGGCGGCGGCGCGCCTCAGGGTCCCGTCGTGATGCCCGGGACCTATACCGTGAGCATGGATGTGGGTGGGCAGACTTTCTCGTCGACCGTCACGATGGTTGCCGATCCTCGGCGGCCCATGACGAATGCCGACCGCATGGCGCGGCAGGACGTATTGATGAGTCTCTACGCGTTGGCCAAGCCCGTGTACGAGGCGACCCAGGCTGGACGACGACTCAACCAACAACTGGGTGCCACCGAGAAGCTCGTCAAAGAGCACGATGACGTTCCGGACGAGCTGACCGAGGAACTCACCGCCATCAAAGACGAACTCGAAGAGATCCGTGACGAACTCGGAACGGCGGGCCGCAACGCCCGAGTCGCAAACTCGATTCAGCAGTCCTCTACGTTACCGACGGCGGATCAACTGTGGCAGGTCGAACACGCGTGGGAAGAAATTCCCGCCCTCATAGAACGGTTGAACGTGCTCGTGGAGACGCGGATTCCGGCGTTCAATGCAATGCTGAACGAGGCGGGCATACGTCCCGATCCAGGGAAGGCCATCGAGATGCCGAGGAAACCCGAATAGGGTGTAGGATGCAGGGTGTAGGAACCACACACCCTGCACCCTGCACCCTGCACCCTGCACCCGTCCTAACTCTCTATTCTAAACCGTTCCAACCAAATCAAGTCAAACTCGTCTGCTGCGGTCGTATACACGACGCCGTGCCCGAAGCCGGCAATGTCGCGACCTGGGGGGAGCACCACTTGTTTGGATAACGTGCCGTTGTCGTCGAAGAGGTCGAAGATCACTTCAGCATCTTTCTTTCCGTAACGACGGACCCACAGCATGCCATTGGGGTC
>JBDHLU010000157.1:0-7224 GCA_039656555.1 Gemmatimonadota bacterium
GTCTACATGCCCGACTTCAAGTACTGGTCGCGCGCGTCGAGCAAGACCTATCTCAAGGCCGAGAACTATCCCGAGGCGGCTCGGGCGGCCATCAAAGAGATGCATCGTCAGGTGGGCGATCTCGTGACCGACGACCATGGCCTGGCGCGGCGCGGGTTGTTGATCCGGCATTTGGTGATGCCCGGCGGCATCGACGAGACGCGCGCGATTCTCGAGTGGATCGCGCGAGAGTTGGGACCGGATTCCTACGTCAACGTCATGGATCAGTACCATCCGGCGGGAAAGGTGAGCGGGGAGAAGTACGGTGAGATCAACCGGCGATTGACGGCTGGAGAGTTTGCTGACGCCGAGGGAATTGCGCGTGATCTGGGGTTGCGGTTGGATACGCGTGGGTCCCAGTTGGGGATACGACCGGAGGTCTGAGCACTCCGCCGGGGTTACGGCTTGCCCTCTCAGCGCCCAATATTCCATAATCCAAGGACCTGCCAGAGCCCTCCCGATGTTCAACGCCCTGGCATCCCTGATCGCGTCCCGCCATCGACGTGCGACCACGGCTAAAGCCGCGGCTCGGCATCTGTCGCTAAAGCGACACGTGTTGCCATGACCGACCTCTTCGAACGCCTGAAAACCGCCCTCGCCGACCGCTACACGATCCAGCGCGAACTCGGCCGAGGCGGGATGGCGACGGTCTACCTCGCCAAGGATCCAAAGCACCGACGCAACGTCGCCATCAAGGTTCTCCATCCCGAACTCGCCGCGGTGCTCGGCGCCGACCGATTCTTGCGAGAGATCGAACTCGCGGCTGGGCTCATGCATCCCCACATCCTGCCACTGCACGATTCGGGGCAGGCCGGTTCGTTCCTTTTCTATGTGATGCCCTATGTGGACGGTGAGTCGCTGCGCGATCGACTGAATCGCGAGACCCAGTTGTCGCTCGACCCGTTCACGGGGTCGACGCCGCAGTCGATTCTTGCGCGGAAGGTCACGGACACTATTCCGAGTTTGCGCGCTGTGCGGGAGACCGTACCGGAAGCATTCGAGAATGTCGTGTTGAAAGCATTGGCTAGGTCGCCGGCAGATCGTTTTGCATCGGCGACATTGTTTGCCGAGGCGTTGCGGGATCCTGCGACCGTAACGCCGGTCCGAACGAGTGTCGTACGGATGCCACGAGCCGCGATTGGGGTGGTCTCGGTCCTGGCGCTCTTGGCAATGGCAATTTTGCTCGTGTTGAGACAACCTGCGACGTCCCTCGCGGTGGCCCAGCGACAGCAACTGACGTTTGAGGGCGGTGTCATGAACATGGCGTTGTCCCCCGACGGCGAGATGTTGGCATTCACGCAGTATCGCTGCCGCGATACTACGATCTGTGCGGCTGACCTGTTCGTGCAAGATTTCCCCGGCGGCAAACCGTTTCAGATCGCGATCGCGTGGGCCGACCAGGGATTCAATTCCACGACGGAATCGTTCTCTAGCATCGAGTGGAGTCCAGACGGACGCGAGATCTTAATGACGCCCTGATGGCAAAGTCACGAGCATTGGGTTGTTCTTCGGGACTTCGATTCGGCTGGGTACTAGGCGATAGGCGGCGGTAGCCGCTACCTCGAGCACGCCGCTGGCGCAGCCTCCTTTGGCCAAACGTTGTCGCTCGGGTCGCGATCGGGAAACCGGCACGATGGATCGAGCACGATCTTCTCAATGCGACGTGCACCGAAATCGAGCTCGGCCTGGAACGAGCGTCTTCCATCGAACCAAACATCCACCGGCCAGGTGACGATCGCCGTCGTCTCATCTACCATCTTCGCGTTCGCCATTGGCTGGATCGCTGGGCCGCTCGGCGCGAACTGAACCTCGAGCATTACCGGCGACGGCATCTGTCCGTCTTGGTGCACGGTCACGGTCGTGTTGGATCCGGACGTCGTAACGCTTCGGATGGAGCCGTCCACGGATTCGGTGGTCCACAACCAGTAGTACCAGAACCAATCAAGGTCTTGTTCGAGCGCGTTGTTCATGAAGAACACGTAGTCCCATGGGGACGGGTGTTTGAGCCCCCACGCGTGCGTGTAGTCGCTTATCGCCTCCCACACGACGCTGTCTCCCACGATGCCTCCCAGCATCGAGAGCATGAGGGGCGTCTTGGAATACGTTTGGAAGCCGTACATCGTGCCGGCGTAGTTGGCGATCCACATCATCGGCGGTTCTGACTCGTTGCCGCTGATACTCCCGTAGCGCTGGCCGAGGCCGTCGAGATTGGGCGCTTCATCCTGCCGGTCGGCGCGGGAGAGGATGTTCATGTATTGATCGAACCCCTCGTCCATCCAGCCGTACCATGTCTCGTTGGTTCCCACCATCATGGGCCACCATTGATGGGCGGCCTCGTGGTCCGCTGCCCCCTGGTTCGAGTTGATGACCATGGGATACTCCATGCCCGCGCTGGGGCCATCCTGCAGGGTGAGCTGCGGGAACGGATACGGGGCCCATAGGTCTGAGTAGAACTCGAGCGCGTGCCGCGTGAGGTACGCGGCGTTTTCGAATCGCTCGGCGCGCCCGGGGAGATAGACCATGTGGATGGGCACCGGTCCCTTCCCGGGAATCGTCGCACGCGTTGCCTGCCACACGAAGTTCTCGGCGGTCGCCCACGCAAAGTCATTCACCGTGTCGGCCACGAAGTGCCACACGAGCCGGTCGCCTGCCGCGGTCGCTTGTCCGGGGCCTACCTCATCGACGCCGACGATCGTGATGGTCTCATCGGATTCGAGTACGTGCGAGAGGCGCTCGCGTGCGGTGGCCGTCAGCACCTCCTCGGGGTTTTGCAGGACACCGGTCCCGCTCACGATCCAGCCAGCGGGGACATCGAGGCGCACATCGAATCGACCAAAGTTGTTATAGAACTCGGCCGGTCCGAGATAGATGTTGCTATCCCAGCCGCGCAGGTCGTCGAACTTCGCGACCCGTGGGAACCACTGCGTGGGTTGGAACAACGTGTCGGCCCACCGCTGTGTCATACGGTGCCCTCGTCCGTCCGGACCACCGGGCAGCTTTGTGTGCCAATCCATCTCGAGTGTCACCTTCGATCGCGGTGCGATCGGCGTGGGCAACGAGATTCGCGCCACCGTCTGGTTCATGCCCGAGGCTGCAAGGCGCACCGGTTCACCGCGGCGTGCGGGCGGCGCCTCGAGGTCCACGAGCTGCCCATCCACGGTGAGTCGGGTGACGATCATGCCCTTCGTCGTTTCTGCCGGTACCGAGAACCCCCGCGGCACGGTCGCCCTGAAGACGTTGTGATCCAGCCTTAGTAGGATTTCTGGCATCTCCAGCTGGCTGTTGTTGTGGATCACTACCGTCTCGGACCCGGTAATCGTCTGCGTGGCCGGATCGAGGCGGGCGTTGATCGTATAATCGGTTTGGAGCTGCCAGTAATCGCGGCCGGGTTGCCCCGTGGAATCGCGTGTGCCGGCTTCCATCGCCCGCCGGATCGCGTTCGTCATTGGAATGTCGCGGCGGATGGCACGTGGGGGAGCAGTGGTCTGGGCTGGTAGCGTTGCCGGTTGAATTACGAGAGTACCCAGAACGCTTAACGCGAGAGCGGAACGCAAGGTCATGTCATTTGCCTGATTGCGGATGATCGATCAGTGGCCGGGTTCTTGGTGAGCACTCTGGTCGAGGTGCGTTGAGTGTAGCATGAAGTTAAGGTGAAGCTCAGTAATGTCACCGTGTTGTCGCCAGATCAGCGCTGTCCCCGAAGCACGACGCCAAGGTATCCCGACGCGTAGACGTCACCCGATGAGGTACCCCACACTGCGTTCAGGGGGGGGGGCCACATTCAAGTGTCTTCCACCCAACCCCATCGTAGTGCTGAATCGTACCGTTCAACCCGACCGCGTAGATATGCCACAGCGAAGAGTATTGCGAAGTCGCATCGACCCTGGGGAACGCCCGGAGTCAGAACCATTCGTCCACGCGGCGCAATGCGTTCGATCCTTCCACCACGCCCCATCCGACGTGCGCCTGCAGGGCCAGGTCGGACGCCTGCGTCACACCGATAAATCCCGAGACCAGCGTGGTTTCTGCACGCACCCTCCCCGCACCGTCCGCAACCTGTACGGGCGCGTACGACAGGCCCAACGGAAATTCGCGTAATGGGATGCCGCGACACAGCCACTTCCGTCGGTGCTGCGGCGGTTCAGGCAACGAACGCGGTCCCGACCACATGTTTCTGGGGTTCTCCGGAGCCCGCTGGTGCTTGAACGGAATCTCGAATTCAGGATTCCAGCCTCCCTCGCGCCATGGGTCGAGCCCTTCGTTTCGCCTTTGCACCGCCGGGGCGATCGCTCCCTCCTGATGTCGGTCGCGGCCCGTGCCCGCGACGTAGGGGAAGAACCTCGTGATCCACCCCGTGATGAATTCGCCGTAATACACTTCCTTGGGCATGCAGATGCACTGCCAGAAGTCGAGATCCGGCTTCCTTTCCACCGAGCGCCGCAGTTCCCTGCACACCGGAAGCAGCAAGTCGATCCACCAATCCAACCCGTATCGAGACAGCGCTCCCACGCGGCGTTCGAGCTCACCGCGGTCGCTTTAGCGACAGTCAGTCTGCCGAGCCGCGGCTTTAGCCGTGGTCACCTCCCACTTGAAGCTTCGATCAAGGGATTCGTAGCTCACCACCGTCGCTTTAGCGACAGTCGGTTAGCCGAGCCGCGAGCTTACTCGTGGTCACCTATCTCGCCTAGCCTGCGAGTGATGTCACTCCCGCGTCGGTGATTCGATGTGATATCAACGGTTGGACTGGAGAAGGTGCCTCAGGAACTACGTGAATCACGGCGCCAAGAAGTTCTTGGATCGTGGATGCCCCTCGTTCGTCAGCGGCGTGGATATCGGCGATGGGTTGTCCGATCTCAACGCGATCTCCCGGCCGCACCCGCAACACGATACCGACCGCCGGATCGATCGTGTCGTCTATCTTCGCCCGGCCACCGCCTAGTTGGTGAATCGCCCGTCCGATGGGGCGAGGCGGAATATGCCCCACATAGCCCGGCACCGAAGTCGTCATCGTCGAGATCGTCGGGGCGCGGGGCAACAGCGAGTGGTCATCGAGCACGCGTGGATCGCCGCCTTGCGCTTCGATCACGGCCCGGAACTTCTCCAGAGCCGCCCCGGAATCGAGGGCACCCAACAGTTGTGACATCGCCCGATCGCGGTCGGCTTCGAGGCCGCCCAACACCAGCATTTCCACGCCAAGCGCTACGACGAGATCCCGAACATCATCCGGACCCGCACCCCGGAGCACCTCGATGGCCTCCGCGGTCTCCAGTGCGTTGCCGCACGCCCAACCAAGGGGCCGGTCCATCGCCGTGAGCAACGCCACGGTCGGGCAACCACGTTCGCGCCCCAATCGGATCATCGTCTCCGCCAGCGCTTGCGCTTCATCCAGGGTCTTCATGAACGCCCCGCTGCCGGTCTTGATGTCCAACACCAATCCGTTCAGGCCCTCCGCGAGCTTCTTCGACATGATCGACGCCGCGATGAGCGGGATTGATTCGACCGTAGCCGTGGCGTCTCGCAACGCATACAGCTTCCGATCAGCGGGGGCGATCTGCTCCGTTTGCCCGATCATGGCGCACCCGATCCGCTCGACCTGTCGCTTAGCTGCATCCAAGGGGATGTTCGTACGGAATCCTGGGATCGCTTCCAGCTTGTCCAGCGTCCCGCCCGTGTGACCCAAGCCTCTGCCCGACATCATCGGCACCGCCAGGCCGACGCTCGCCACGAGCGGCGCGAGCACGAGAGATACCTTGTCTCCCACGCCTCCAGTCGAGTGCTTGTCGACGCGGGGCGGAACGTCGGGCCCGAACTCGAGCCGCGCACCCGACTGTAGCATCGCGTCGGTCAGCGCACCGAGTTCCTCATCCGCCAGGCCGTTGAAGTACGAGGCCATGAGCAGGGCCGACATCTGGTAGTCAGGCACCGTGCCCGCGACGTAGGACCGGATCAACGATGTCCATTCATGGGCCTCGAGTGCCTGGCCGTCTCGCTTGCGCTCGATCAAGGGGGCTACGAACATTCCAATCCAGTCTTCTGGAGGTACCTGCGATGCTCCGGCTAGCGGCGGCAGTCCTCTTTATCATATCACCGGCCTACGGCCAAACCGTCGATGACTTGATCGCCGAGGGTGACTCCCTGTGGGAAGCCCTACAACCCGCCGCCGCCATGGTGCCGTACGGTGCCGCTATTCAGCGCGATCAGCAACGTGCGGAAGCCTGGTGGAAATACGCGCGATCGCAAGTCGACATCGCAAAACAGCTCGTGGGTGACGATGGTCGAGAAGCGCGGGATTCCATATATGGTGTCGCCCGCGCGTATGCTCAGTCGGCGCTGAACATCGACCCCGACGATGCCGATGCCCACTTCGTCATGGCCCTGGTGCTGGGCGAACAGTCGCGCACGCGCGGTGGTAAAGAACGGGTGCAGTTCGCGGCTGAGATCTACGACGCGGCCGCGATGGCACTCACGTTGGATCCCGAACACGATGGCGCCATGCACATCCTGGGCGCGTGGCACGCGGAGGTGCGGCGGTTGTCGGGCATCTCACGGGTTTTTGCCAAGATGTTGTTCGGCGGCGGTTTTCTGGACCGGGCGAGTTGGGACTCCGCGGCGACGCACCTGGAACGGGCGGTCGCGATCGAGCCGTCGTACATCTTCCATCGACTGGAGCTGGCCCGGATCTACGTCGACATCGATCGGCCCGACGACGCGTTACGCCAGTTGGAGGCCATCGTTCCGCTCGCCCCTACCGGCGACGTGCTCGACCCTCGCCACAAGGCGGAGGCGGCCGAGCTCGAGGCGGAACTGCGTTCGAGGTAACCCCGGCACCTGAGGCATTGTCCAGCACGGCGTGACCGTCGCGAAGGCAGTGTCGAAACGCTCATCGGCGCCTCGGGAGTGGGTCTCGTGATCGGGTGGGCACTCCCATGAAGCGTGTAACCCATTGCGTAGCAGGCAGTTACAGTGTTTTGGGTGCCGTTTCGGCAGGCCGTGATCGAATTGCATCACGTCGTAATCAAGTTGCATCACGTCGTAATCAAGTTGCATCACGTCGTAATCGAATTGCATCACGTCGTAATCAAGTTGCGTCACGTCGTAATCAAGTTGCGTCACGTCGTAATCAAATTGCATCACGTCGTAATCAAGTTGCGTCACGTCGTAATCAAATTGCATCACGTCGTAATC
>JBDHLU010000158.1:0-7182 GCA_039656555.1 Gemmatimonadota bacterium
GGCGACGATGCGGGCGGGCGATTGCTCATAAGGCCATACACGGCGCGACGCTGGCCGTTGCAGAGTATCAAGGGCAGTCGAGCCCGAGCCTCCGGTGGAGAAAATCGAGTCGGGATACATTCGTGTCTCCCTTCAGGCCCAACGTAGCGCGGCGCAGTCAAGTGCCGATCAATTCACGTCATCGCAAATGTCAGCCGTTTGCGACGCGGAGAAGGGGTCCCCATACTGGAACCCGAGGAGCGAGTGCGCCCACAAAGCGCATCGTCCGTGGTACCTCGTTTCCGCGACAGCCGGCTTTTTCGTAGAATGTTCGAATCAGCTGTCGGCTCCACGCTAGTCAGGGGGCCGAATGCGAAACCGTACGACCCACGGCACGTCATCCTCATCGGGTTCGATGCCCCATAACGTGTCGCCACGGTTCCACATGATGCGGATGTCTGAAGGCAGTTCGAGATCGCCTCGCGGCTGTCCCTCGGCATCCAGCAACATCCATCGCGCGGGCTGGTCGTCTCCCTGGCGAAGCCGGAGCCAGATGGACTCGTCCTGCGCAAGCCAAGGGTACTCGATGAGAACTTTGAACTCGGGGAACTTCATCGCGCTCCGAAAGGAACGGGCAATGTCTTTCCAGTCGGGCCGAACAGGAGATCCGGTTGGGGAGTAGGGAACCATGCCCCCCGGCTCTCCCCGTGCTGCCCGGGCCGCGATGGAGTCGAGGTCGGCATCGGAGTAGCGGATCGGCCGATAGTGGAACGTGCGACTGTAGACCGTATCGTCAGACAGCCCGATACGTGTGACCGTGAACACGCCGTCCTCCGGCGTTTGGGGACGTGGGGCATCAACGAGCATGTACCCGTCGTGTAATGCAAGCCACCACGGCAACGTGGGTGGGGCGTTCGGCACGACCAGCCGGCGACCATTCACCTCCATGAACTCGAGTCGGGTCTCTTGCTCCGACGGCGGGTGCCACAAACGGGGAGGCGGTCGTCCTGCCCATCCGATCGTGTCCGTGACGGCACCTGTGGCGTCGAAGAGCACGAAGGGGAATGGGATGCTGTCGGTGGGCTCGACTCCGGTGTCCGGATCGTCGCGCCTGGAGCTCACCCTCGCCAGACTGCTCGTGAACTTCCCGTCGGGTCGCATGGCCCACGGAACGACGTGGCCGTAGCCGCGGGGCAGGGGCACGGAGACGCTTTCCGCGTTTCTCGCCGACAGCAAGGTGCCATCCCGTCGAAACAGCGTGATCCGGTCCGGATAGTACGCGATCGCCCAAACCGTATCCCCAACGACGCCGAACCGTGGGGCGCGTTCGAACTCGCCCGGCCCGGCCCCGCGCCGTCCGATGCGCCGCAGCAGCTTTCCCTCTGGGCTGAACACGCGAATCTCCGGTACCATCGTTTCCATCACGTAGATGTGACCGTCGCGATCGACGTCGATTCCGCCGACCCGGGAGAACCCGATGTCCGGGTCCGCGAAGTCACCAATGCGCATGTCGGGCTCAGCCCCAAAATGCGAGAGCGCGTCGATATGGTCGCTGCGCACGGCGGGTGCGTTGTCGCATGCGGATAGCACTAGGCACGTGGTAGCCAGGGCCTTGAGCCAAGGGGAAAAGGGGGCGGATGCTCCCAGCGAGCGTGAGTCGTCTCTCTTCATCGCTATTCTCCAGCTTTGGTGACCGCTGGGTACGTTGGCACCTCGTTGTCACTAGTGTCAACGGCCTCCGGCTCTAAGAGACGGGGGAAAGGGAAAGGGGAAAAGGGAAAGGGGCAAAAGAAGAGCCGAGGTGGGCTTGGCCCGGCCTCGGCTTTCTTCGCGTGGTGGCAGACACCACATGGACATCCGACAAGTACTTGAAGCTACGCTCGGCAAGCCGAGTAATGCAACTAGTGCGGTGGGTGCCGGCGGTGAGATTCGTTGCGCTGCCGTTAGGCGAGCAGAGCAAGCATCGCGTTCAGCGATGCGCGGCTCAACTCACACGGGACGAGGTCCCAGACATTTGTCGGATGTCCGCGTCTGCCAATTCCGCCACGCCGGCCACCACTTCTTCGATGTCGGCGGCCATGGCAATACGACGCGGGTCCAACAGATCCCTATCGAAACCGCAGGCGCAATCTTAGCGGATGAGTTCAAGTGGGCGGCATCGTTTTAATGCCGAACCGGATCATTCCTTTGCGGATGGATGCTTCAGGCCTACCGTTCTTCACTGTCACGCCCCTGGCGAGAAGTGCCTAGCTTGGACAACTGGTCCAATCGTCGAGCGTCAAGGCGTTTCGCCGGCCGAAACGAAGGAGCATTGGCCGGGGCTAGGACCAATCGACCCACCCGATGACCACGTGACTGGCCAGGGAGGTTCCGGCGCTGTAATCTGGCTGGTCAAATAGATCGGACTCGAGACCGGAATTCACATGCGCTGGAAACCATTCGTCGAGCATTTGAGATCGCGATGCAGTCACCGGAGAGTCTCCACGCCGGCGGGTTCGATCCTACAACCCACCAAGGCGCTCGATCTCGAACTCGTCATCATGTCGTTTCTCGAGCCACCAGACAAAGGTCTGAAGCTGGCGGTGATGGGTCTGCAATCCTTGCTGTCAAAGGTGGGGTCACGGGATTCACTCCTGACCTTTCGGTGGGGCACGTACGTCAGGTCCATCGACTTCCTGGACGTTGGCGGTAGCGAGGTCTTCGTGTGCTTCGATTCAGACGAGGATGCATATCGAGTAACTGCAGCGTTGGACCCGAAGGACGAGCCATCGATCACGCAGGAACTGGTGCAGTCCTACTTCAAAGACAACGGGCGGTCATATGGAGTGGAGTTGTTCGGATGTCTCCCCAATGAAATGCTGAATCGGAGGCCCGACCTTCTGCCTGCGGCCATCGTGAAGGAGGCCTGTTGGAACTGGCTCCTTTGGGCCGAGCGGGAAGAGGGCACGGCTTGGGTCAACCTGCGCGATTCCGTGGTCAGCTGGTTCGAGGCTCCGGAAGGCGGGGAGCACAGCGGTTTGGTAGGGCAAATGGCACATGTATTGACACTCGCTTTTGCGGGTTCATCCATCGAAGAACGTTTGGAGGACTTTGCGAAGCGCCGGGAGCAGGAGGAGAAGGAACTCTCGTTGGACGACCGACGCATCATCTTTGAGAACTACTTCACGCTGAGCTACCGGGAAGAAGACCCGCGGAAGAGTTCTCGCCGCCCTCGATAGGGTCACCCTCGCTCTCGCCGTCTTTTCTGCCACACGCTTGGCATTTCGGTCGGATTATTGTATCTTATTTCCGAGGAAAATACATACAATAAGGTGGTGTAAATGCCTGCTGCTGTTAGACCTAGGCTGAAGCCTGGGAGAGTCTATCGGACCAAGGAATTGGCAAGGTTCGGCAAGAACGCGCCACGCCTTGCCAAACGCCTGGTTGCTGAAGGTGAGCTATTGCCGTTAGCCCACGGAGTCTTTGTGCGCCCGGAACAGAGCAAGTTTGGACCGGTTCCTCCCAGCAGGGAAGAACTCATGCGAGCGTACCTCAATGGCGGGCGGTTCGTCTTTTCGGGCCCCGAACAGTGGAACGCTCTTGGTCTGGGCTCGACGGCCATGTTCGCGTCGCCGCTTGTGTACAACGAATCGCGGAGTGGGGAGGTGGAACTCGGGGGTAGGCGCTTTACTCTGCGACGCGTCGCTTTTCCCAAAAACCCGTCCGCGGAATACTTCGCGGTCGACCTGATGAAGAACCACAAGAAAGCGGGCATCTCGTTAGGTCAGATCGAGTCGGGGCTGCGTCGCGCGATTACTGAGGGTCGGCTCGAGCCTTCCAAGCTACGTCAGAACGCGCAGCGCTTTGGAACCAAAGCCGCCCAGCAGGCCGTCGAGCACGCGATCGAACTGGCAGCCGAGTAGCGTGACGCGGCCATTTCTTCACGATGACGAGGAGTTCGAGCAGCTTGTCAGGATCGTCGCTGACCAGCGTGGGATTTCTGAGGGGGTCGTCGAGAAGGACTATTGGGTCACGCATGCCCTATGGTGGCTCAAACGGTCGGGTCTCGAAATCTACTTCAAAGGGGGTACCTCCCTTTCCAAGGCATTCGGTCTCATTCACCGGTTCTCCGAGGACGTTGACCTCACAATCGAAAGAGGTGCATTCAAGGGATTGCCGGAGCTTGGAAACCTCAGAAGCAGGTCGCCGACGGCCGTCAAAAAGCGGCGAGACTTCTTTCAGGCCCTCGAGTCCGCGATGGACATTTCCGGTATGACCGGGCGAAAGTTGATTTCACCTTTGGATGAAAAGTGGATAAGCGTTGAGATCGAGCTTTACTACCCGAACCACTTTGCCCTCCCCGCGGGCATGCGTCCCTTCATTCGTTTGGAGCCCGGCCTGAGACCGTGGAAGCCGCCGACGGTTCAGAGAGACCTCACGAGCTTCCTCCACGATCATCTTTCGGAACTCGGGCTGCTCGGTAACTATCTCGAGAACCGTCCCAACAATGTTCCTTGTGTGCATCCATTCCTGACGATGGCGGATAAACTCGATTCCGTGACGAAGCGATATCTCCGTGATGACTTCAAGCCCGAGGAGTTCGTGCGTCACTACGAAGACCTGGCACATCTCGTCGATAGCGCTGATACGTTTCCGACTCTCAGCAATGACGATCGAAAAGCCATCATTGAGCAGTCGTTAGGTAGTCAAGATATTTCGGCGTCCAGCCCGGCCTTTGCGTTGGATGATGACGATCGGCGCAAGGAACTCGAGAGGGCCCACCGCGAGATCGGCCCAATGTTCTGGGGTGAGCGCATACCCCTGGACACATGTTGCGAGAAGGTGTCGAAATGGCTAGAGGAAAACCCGTTGTAATCTCCCCCATCCCAAAACCCATTGAAATTTTTTTGAACCAAACGTCGTATTGGTTCGTAGGGCGCAGTCGGTTACGGCCTTCAGTTTCTGAAGTGCCGTAGCAATCCGGTGACTGCACAGCAAGTGCACTTCAAACACGTCATGTGTGATGAGGTACGCAATGTCTGTGCGGATCGACGGAAGCCTGCGGCTTCCCCCATCCGAATATATCGCCGAGGCCTTTCCGAAGTCTGGCATCGCGATCTACCATACCGTCGGCGGACGGGCGAGCACGACCGTACCCTGGTGGCAAAGCGACCGCACGAACGGCGGCCGCCGGCGAGCTGCGCAAGCCGCGTTTCAAGGTGTCCTGGCCGATCGGACTGATCGGCGCCGCCGGGGTGGGCCTCGTGGTGGGGAGGGCGTTGCCGTGAAACGCGTAACACATTGGCGCATAATGAGTTACAGGTTTTGCGGGCAATTTCATCACGCCGTGATCGAACTTCATCACGACGTGATCGAATTGCGCAACGGCGTATAGAACTTCCGACGAGTCCGGTCGCCGGGTGGTTCACGCGGCTCGCGACGGAGGACGGGGACCCACAGGACCTGCTGGCGATGCTGGAGGCCGAGGTGTCGGCCGAATCGGAGTCTCCGCCATGACGTGTGGCGGGGCTTCGTGGGACGACAGCCTTTCCTTATATAGTGGTACCGGTGTGCATCTCCTTGGCGCCCTCGCCCTCGCCCTCGAGAGCGCACGCCACGACGCGGCGTTGGCGTGATCGATGATGAACGTTTCCAGCGTCGGAACCTTATCCGAACCACCGTCTCCAACATGTGCAACCTTGGGATGCAAGCTATCGTATGGTGGTGGAACGTGAGTCACCAATCTGGAGGTCTTTCATGAAGTACATCACTTTGCTTGCTATGACGTTTGCCACCACCCCGGTGTTGGCGCAGACGTCCGCCGATTCTGCGGCCATTCGAGCGACTGCACTCGACTACATCGAGGGTTACTACGAGGGCAACAGCGAACGCATGGAGCGTGCGTTACACCCGAGTCTTGCCAAACGGATCGTGGTCGTGCGCGGGTCCGAGGTCCTGGTGCAGAACATGACCGCCGAGCAGTTGATCAACATCACCCGACGGGGCGGCGGTTCTTCGATGCCCGTGTCCGAACGACGGAGCGACGTGCAGATCACGGCCTTGTTTGGTAATGCGGCAACGGTCAGGGTCGACGCCACTGGTTGGGTCGACTTCCTGCACGTCGGCAAGGTCGACGGGCGGTGGGTGATCATCAATGTGCTGTGGGAGATGCGTCCGGAGTCGTAGGCGGGTAGATAGGGCGCCGATCCGACGCCAATGTTCATCAGGCGCCTGACCTACACCTGCTCCGCTCCTGGCTTCCCGTTTTCCACGACGAACGTTGCCCCGGTCAAAACCGGTACGTCCTTGCCGCAGGTTTCTTCACGTCCAACGGGACCGTTTCTTTAGAGTCTCTACCGCATCTTCGGCCCTGTACCCTCAATCGCAGGGGAACTTCGATGAACGCTGACCAGAAGGCTAAGCTTGCCCGAGTTCTCGGCTACATTTGCGTCACGGTGGGAACGCTGAACCTTACCCTTGTAGCCGTACAAGCGGCCCGGGGTCAGACGGACTCAGGTTTCTCTCTTCTGGTCACCGGCATCAGCGCGCTATTGCTAGGTGTCATCATGTTAGTGCGGGGCAAGCGAAAGCCCACGTCCGAAGGCTCGTAGACACGGCTGCTAGGGAAATCGCTCGACGAAGGGGCCCGTGCTCCTTCCGATGGTGCAGGGTTTGTTGAATGACGTCTATGCCGATCGGATCGACGACTGGATCACCGAGACGAGTGGAGGTTCTGCGCTGGCGCGGTTGAAGGGTAGGGGGCGAGGGTCGCGAGTTCTCCAAAGACCACTGATGGATTCCGCTTCGCCAGGTTGAGGAGCAACAGGGCCGGCCCCTCGGGCTTGCGTCGCTTTCCCTCCCACGCCTGAACGAGCTTGGTACTTACGTTCAAGTAGTGAGCAAAGACAGATTGCGATGCGTTCAGTTGCTTGCGGAGTCGCTTGACGGCCGCGCCGGATATCGGTTTCGGTGGGGGTGGCAACACCGTCGTTCGTAACTCGCGCTTTCCTTGGGCGTGCTCGAGCGCTTCGCCCATCGACTCCATGAGTTCGTTGAAGTCCTTGTTGGTCACCCGTTTGCTCATCGTACTTCTCCACGAACGTCAAGTTCATGAACTACTACGATGTAGCATACTACACCGTAGTATGTATGTCAAACGACCGTTAGCATCGATGCAACGAGGTAGGAGCGGTTGTCCCTAAGTCCTTCGCCTTTCGACGAGCG
>JBDHLU010000159.1:0-7021 GCA_039656555.1 Gemmatimonadota bacterium
CGCGCATCCAGGAACACAAGCGTGGGATACCACGCGAACACGTAGAACCAGGTGGGGACCGGATCCACTCCGGCCAACAACAACAGCCAGACAAGAGCGACGGTTATCAGGGAAAGGATGGCGACCATACAGAAGATTCAAGATTCAAGATTCAAGAATCAAGAGGCCGGCTTGACGCCTACCTGACGTCGGCCCAGGATCTTGTTGTGCGGCAAGGCAAGGGAGTCGACTGCCAATGTGGATGCTCTCGAAGTGGTACCAGGATTGTGTCACCGATACAGGAGATGCCTTCATCGGGTACCACGCGTCGCTTCGCCTCAACGGTCTGACCCTCCCGTACGCCAATATAATTGTGAAGCCCTACGCGCGCCCGATGCGTTCACGGCTAACGTTTCGAAAGACCTCCCAGCCGGTGTTCGCCGACGGCAGACTCGACTGGCATTGCGATCCCCTAGGCGTGCGCGGCCACTGGTCGGGGCACGCGTCGTCGTACCGGCGTACGCTCTACCAGGCGCCGGATGGCGCGATCCGGTGGCACTGCATGCTGCCGTGCGCGCAGGCGGAGGTCACGCTCGAGGACGGGCACACGCTTACGGGATTGGGCTACGCCGAGTATCTCGAGGTGACGCTGCAGCCCTGGCGGCTCCCGATCAGGGAGTTGCGTTGGGGGCGGTTTCTCTCGACTGAAGACGCGGTGACGTGGATCGAGTGGCGTGGACCCGTGCCGCGCCGGTGGGTTTTTCACAACGGCATCGAACTGACCGAGGCAGTCGTCGGACATCACAGGATCGACCTGACCGAACGGCAGAGCGTGCTCACGCTCGACTCAGACTCGGTGGTGCGGACCGGTGCCCTCACCGCGACGGCCTTGCGTCCATTACGGTTCGTGCGCCGATTGCTACCCCGCGGCATTCGCAACGTGGCAGAGACCAAGTGGATCGCCCGCGGCACGCTCACTGGGCCGAATCACACGAGCACAGGGTGGGCCATCCACGAGACAGTCCGATGGCTGTAGCACGGTCGACGATCGGCAAACTGCTGTACGGAGTGCTGTTCGTCGTTGCGCTCCCGGTCATTCTGGTATTGTGGGCGGCGGCGACGCAAGACAGCGTTTCGCTCCCGGTCCTTCCCTACGCATGGGCGGGCCAGCTGATCGCGGGCATTGGGGTCGCATTGCTCGTTTCCGCGTGGATAGCGCTCATCGCGTTCGGTCACGGGCTTCCCATGAATCCCTACCCGCCTAGCCACTATGTCATGCGGGGCATTTATCGGTATCTGGCGCATCCCATCTACATCGGGTTCATTCTGGTCTGTATCGGCGTCGCGATGCACTTCGGTTCGTCGAGCGGATTGTGGCTGGTGACACCGATGGTCGCCTTGGGAACGGCCGCCCTCGTGCTTGGCTACGAGCGTCACGATCTGCGAGCGCGGTTCGGCGACGCAGTGCGCAACCCGCTGATTGCGCTGCCGCCCGACGAGGTCTCCTCACCAACGGCATGGGATCGCGTGTCGGTGTTCCTGCTGGTCTTCCTCCCATGGTCGGTGGCCTACGAGTTGGTTTATCGCCTCGGAGTACCGCCGGATGCAATCGTCGTACATTTCTCCTTCGAGCGAAGTTGGCCCGTCCTCGAGTGGACGGAAGCCATGTACGGGAGCGTGTACCTGTTCGTCATCAGCGCGCCACTGCTCGTCCGCACGCGTCGGGCACTCCGCCGATTTGCGGTCACGGGGCTGATCGCAACTGCCGTGGTGACGCTGATCTATCTCACGGTTCCAGTCATCGCGCCGCCGCGCGCGTTCGAGCCACAGGGGTTTCTCGGCAGGATGTTGCTGGTCGAGAGGTCGATGTCGCACACGGTCGCGGCGTTCCCCGCCTTCCACGTGATCTGGAGCCTCATCGCCGCGGACGCATGGGCCACACGATCACGCAGGTGGGGAGCCTTTGGCTGGGTCTGGGCCGCGCTCATCGGCGTGAGCTGCATCACCACGGGGATGCATGCGATCCTCGATCTCGTTGCCGCAATCGTCGTGTTCGTGGCGCTGCGTAGTAGACGATCGATTTGGCAAGCGACGCGTATTGGCGCGGAACTGATCGCGAACTCGTGGCATGAATGGCGGTGGCACGGGGTCCGCGTTCTGAACTATGCACTGTATGCTGCGCTAGCGGCCACCGTGGGATTCTGGATCAGCACTACCCTCGGCGGACCGCAGGTGTTCTGGCAGTTGGTCTTCATCCATCTCTGCGGCTTGCTCGGTGCTGGCATGTGGGCGCAGAAGCTCGAGGGATCGATCAAGTTGTCACGCCCGTTCGGCTATTATGGCGGCGCCATCGGAGGAGGTGTCGGATGTCTGATTTCCGGCGCCGTCGGGGGCAACATCCTCTTGCTCATGACACTGATCGCCGTGGAAGGGCCGTGGCTCCAGGCGATCGGCAGGTTACGGTGCCTGGTCCAGGGCTGCTGCCACGGTCGCGAGGCACCGGAAGGGATTGGCATACGGTACTGGCAGCCTCGGTCGCGGGTGTGCGTCCTCGGCGATCTCGAGGGAGTCCCATTGCACCCCACGCCGCTCTACTCGATTCTCGCGAACGTCGTCATTGGCGTGTTGTTGCTACGGCTCTGGGTGCTTGCTGCGCCATTGGGGATTATTGCGGGCGGGTACCTGATGCTTTCCGGCGCGGCGCGGTTCGTCGAGGAGTCGTATCGCGGTGAACCTCAGACGCCGAAGGTCGCGGGACTCCCCATCTATCAATGGATGGCAACGCTTTCGTTCGCGATTGGCGTGGCGATGACGATGTTGCCCGGCGGCGGCGTGCACGGGATGCGTTTCGGATTCGACACCCGCGTCGCCATCGCCGGCGCGATCTATGGACTCATCGTGGGGTGCGCGATGGGTGTAGACCTCCCGGGTTCCACCAGGCGGTTTGCGCGGCTGGCATCGCCCTAGCTGCCGGCCGCCTTGACGGTTGCGCGCGGCAACACGGAGGAGGTTCACTCAGTCGGTGCCGGGACCACCTCTGGAACGTGCGTTATTACCGTCGGCGGCCAACGATGCCCGGATGCGCCGGCTCGAGAGCAGGACCGCTGTGATAACGAGCGACGCACCCACGAATATGGTGAGCCACCGCGGTGGGATCCCAACCGCGCCACCCAACGCTGCGAAGAACCAGAACCGTGGAAATCGCCCCAGGGCGGTCGCCATGAGATGGCGCGTGATCGGGTAGCCGGACATGACCACGAGTACCCGGGCGACCCACAGCGGGAGCGCGGCAGCCGCCACGGTCACTGCCACGAACGGCGCGCGGTTGAAGGTGCGCGTGAGCCAGCGCCCGACTCGGGTGTCACCAGCTTTCTTGAGCGACCTGGTCTCAGCAGCGAGGGCAAACAAGCGGTAGTTCAAGGCTTCGATCACCACGTTCGCGGCCGTACCCAGGGCCGCAATCAGAAGTGGCGGATAGAGTTGCCCGTAGAGCAGGAGTACAGGCTCGAATCCGGCAGGCACCACGGCGGACTGCGGACCATTGAACCACAAAGCGAGCGCAACAAAGACTACGAGGTCAGCAAATTGGGAGACCACCATCGTGATGATGATGCCCATCAATCCGAACGCCCCTGCCACTCGCAAGTAGAAATCGGTGAGTGGCCCCCCCCGTTTCCGCGTGAGGGCGTGTGAAAACGTCATCGACCTTGGCTTTCCGAATTGTGGTGGATCAACTAGCCGAAAGAAAGCGGCAGTGGCGCGCCGCAGCGCGGCAGGCGTTCCTTGCAGGGGAAGATAGGGTGACGCAAGGCTTGAGCAAACACGATGGCGGAGCCCCGTACCACCAGGACTCCGCCACCGCTTGCGTCAACGTCTGCGATGAGGCCAGCCCTGCCTAGGGCATCATTCCAAGAACCTGGAAGTTTACCCCCGTAACATCAGTACCTTCACCGACATCAACGAAGATCGGCGGATCCAAAGTCACGACTCCGATGAGTTGCACGACGTACTGACCGGGCGCCAGA
This sequence comes from Gemmatimonadota bacterium, assembly GCA_039656555.1. Taxonomy (GTDB): domain Bacteria; phylum Gemmatimonadota; class Gemmatimonadetes; order Gemmatimonadales; family GWC2-71-9; genus CAMYLY01. The sequence continues at coordinate 4,005 of JBDHLU010000159.1, forward strand.
AATTGGAGAGTGTAGTTGCCGGAGGGATCGGTCACCGCCGTTGCCGGCACGTCGTCGAGTGCGCGGTTGAGCCGGGCCTCGACGGTGACACCCGGAACTCCTGCAAACGTCTCCGATACGATAGTACCCGAGATGGTCCCGAAGACCGGTGTATCCGACGCCGTCCCCACGACCGCTCGGAGGAGCGGCGTGAACGTTACGCCCTTGATCCCACCAGGATCACTGGGCGAGCCTTGGAGCTTGAAGTTTTGCGACACGTCGAAATCGATGACCAGACTGTTGGCCCCGGACACTACCTTGATACCCGGGCTCGGATCCCCGTCCGCATTGTCCAGGTTGATCTTAATCCCGGACTTCGCCCCACTGGGAATCCGGAGTTCGAACGTCCTCGTCCCATTCGTGAACAGGTACCCTTCCTTGAGCGTGACCTCCGCGGCAAGCACGGCAAGTCGCAATTGCAGGTAGGTGCCCGGCTCGATGTCGAGACTCGCCATCGTTGCCGTCAACCCGTCCTGGAGGGTGAGGAGATCGTACGTCCCGCCCGCTTCGGTCAAAGAGATCACTTGATCTCCGGCCGTCACGAGACTGATCCGGCCGATCTCCACAGTGGTGCTTTCCAACAAGGTGTCCGGTGCGTCCGTCAATTGGACGCTCATGGTCGCACTGGGGCCATTGGAATCGCTGCACCCAACAGCCAAGACCACTGCGACTGCCAGGGCGATTACTGCCCGGCCATTACTCATAAGGCCTCGCATGTGCAACCTCCTGATGAGCGAGACAAGTGTAGGAAACCACGAGTAACGCACTGGGAGTGCCACGAAGGAGTGATGCTCATCACACATATTCCCTTGTGATATGGATCACCGCACCGCGCCGGACTCGACCTCCTGACCGTGGTCGAATCGCTCGTTCACGCCGGTTTTCACCGATTTCGACGGGGGATTTCGTCGAATTCTAGAATGTTGACGTGCACAGGGACCGTCTACCGTCGTCATGCGGCAGAATGGCAAAAACCATGAACAGTCGAGGGTTGTTGCGGGTCACACCAATCATTGCGTTTTGCGATGGAGGGTGACGCATCCGCCTCCCTACCGTAGCCCTCCCCATAGCCTACGCCTCACATCCGCGGACGGTCGAGCCCCCGATACTGCACCGCCTCGCTCACATGCACAGCCTCAACCGTGCCCGCCTCCGCTAGATCCGCGATCGTTCGGGCGATCTTGAGAATCCGGTGATACGCACGAGCCGAGAGCCGCAACCGTCCGATCGCGGTCTTGAGCAGTGTGTCGGCCTCGTTCGTTACCGCACAGAACTTCTCCAAATCTCGTGGGCCCATGTGCGCGTTGGCATAGAGCCCAGCGGTTCGGCCAAACCGCTCGACCTGCCTGTTGCGTGCGCGATCGACTCGCGCGCGGATCGCCTCACTTGGCTCGCCACTCCGGTTAACCGAGAGGTCGGCGTACGGGACGGCCGGCACATGAAGATGAATGTCAATGCGATCGAGCAGCGGACCAGACACCTTGGACAGGTAGCGTTCCACAGCCAAGGGCGCACAGGTGCACTGATGCGCGGTGCTGCCCAGGTATCCGCACGGGCATGGGTTCATGGCGGTCGCCAACATGAAGCGCGCCGGATAGCAGAGCGACGTCGATGCTCGCGAGATGGTGACGAAGCCGTCCTCGAGCGGCTGCCGGAGCACTTCCAAAACGTTCCTTCGGAATTCTGGCAACTCGTCGAGGAACAACACGCCGCCGTTGGCGAGACTCACTTCACCAGGGCGTGGGTAGCTGCCACCACCGACGAGCCCCGCATCGCTAATGGTGTGATGCGGCGCCCGAAAGGGCCGAGTAAGCACGAGGGCCGATCCCGGCGGCAGTAAACCGGCGACGCTGTGAATCTTCGTCGTCTCGAGGGCCTCATTTAGCATCATTGCTGGAAGGATGGTGGGGAGCCGGCGGGCCAGCATGGTTTTGCCGGAGCCCGGCGGGCCGATCATGAGCAGGTTGTGTGCTCCGGCAGCCGCGACTTCGAGCGCCCGCTTGGCGTATTCCTGGCCCCGGACATCGGCGAAGTCTAGCCGTGTGGTTGCGGGCCTGGAGACCGTATCGAGGTCTTGGGTCTGACCCTGCGGCAACTTCCCCGTGCCCCCGAAGAATTCGGCAACCTCACACAGCGACCGGGCACCGAGGACCTCTACCCCGTCGACGACACTCGCCTCGGCAAGGTTGGCGTGCGGAACGATGACGCCACGAAGGTGCGCCTGCCGGGCAGCAAGGGCGACCGAAAGTGCTCCTCTGACGGGACGGACATCGCCTTCGAGGCCCAACTCGCCGACGTTGAGATAGTCCTTGAGCGACGGGGAGCGCCCGTTGGCTTTGACCTGTTCGGTGGCGGTCAAGATCCCGAGCGCAATCGGGAGGTCGAACGCGGAGCCGTCCTTGCGCACGTCCGCCGGGGCAAGGTTCACCGTAATCCGTTTGATGGGAAACGAAAAATCCGAATTGGCGATGGCCGCGCCGACCCGTTCTTTGCCTTCCTTTACGGCTCCGACCGGGAGACCGACAGTGGCAAACGAGGGCAGACCGGGGCTGATGTCCGTTTCGACGTCAACGAGATATGCGTCGATGCCGAGGACGGCGGCTGAGCGAATGCGTGCGAGCATGCAGGCACGGTACGGCCACAAGCGGGACGCATGGTAGGTGATTCTACGGAGGCGGGATCAGATTATTGCGGTTCGCCCCGGCGCGGAGAGTCGACAACTGCTATCTGGAATGGCGACGTTTTGGCCCCGTGGGGATCACGGGAAAGCGGAAGTCCCGCGGGGAGCGCGTTAGCTGCCTTTTGTGATAGGATTGCTACGCGAGAGGCACGTGGTGGTGGGTAGGGTGCTGCTCTGACTGACGTAACTCGTTATATGACAAGAAGTTACGACCGATTGACGGCAATTTCGACACGTCGTGATTGAATTCGAGTAAGCCGTGATCGAATTCGATTAGGCCGTGACCGAATTCAGTACG
>JBDHLU010000160.1:0-7020 GCA_039656555.1 Gemmatimonadota bacterium
CGGGTTGTCGCGCGTGCAGATCCCTCTCGTAACTCTCGGTCGGATTGCAGTAGAGCACCCCAACCGCTGTGGGAAAATCTGGTGACCGAAGCCCCGCCAACATCGTCGCGAGGATCCGATTGGTCTCGTCGTGGACGATGATGTCGTCTTCGTCTACACCATCTGTGCCGACCGTCACGACTTCCAGCCCTAACGTTTTTCGGTTGAGCCGAAGGCCTTTCGCGTTGTCCGTGCCGAATCGGAGCGGCTGCCCATGCTCGACGTGGATCTGCATCTCGGCCGCCACGCTTTTTTCGGTGAACGAGGCGAAGACGGCATCATTGAACACGATGCAGTTTTGGAAGATCTCGACGAACGACGTGCCCTGGTGCGCCTTCGCCCGTCGCAGTACGTCGATGAGGTGTGGCTGTCGGGTGTCGATCGAACGCGCCACGAATCGCGCGCCCGCCCCGAGGGCGAACTCGCAAGGAATGAGTGGCGTCTCGATTGACCCACGCGGCGTGGACGGCGAGACCGTGCCCTTTCGCGACGTCGGAGAATACTGACCCTTGGTCAAACCATAGATCTCGTTGTTGAACAACAACAGTTGTAGGTCGACGTTCCGCCGCAGCAGATGCAGCATGTGGTTTCCGCCGATGCTCAAGCCATCGCCGTCGCCGGTGACTACCCACACATCGAGTTCGGGGTTGGCGATCTTCACGCCAGTGGCAATCGCGGGGGCTCGGCCGTGAATCGTGTGGAAGCCGTAGGTCTCCATGTAATAGGGAAAGCGAGCGGCGCAACCGATCCCCGAAACGAATACGGTATTTTCCGGGCGCACCCCCAACTCGGCGAGCGCCTTTTGCATCGCTTTTAGGATGGCATAGTCGCCGCAGCCAGGGCACCAGCGAATCTCCTGATCCGACGCAAAGTCTTTGGGCTTGAGTTCGGTAGGGGCAGTGGCGGTCATGCGTTCACTCCAAGTTTGGCCCTGATGGCGGCGGCGATCTCTGTGATCTTGAACGGTTTCCCTTGCACCTTGTTAACGCCTTCGGCCGGTATGAGAAACGTGCTCCGCAACATCGTCACGAGCTGGCCGGCATTCATCTCGGGTACCAACAAATGCTCGAACCTGGAAAGAAGGTCTCCGAGATTGTTCGGGAACGGATTCAAATACCGGATATGAATATGTGAGACGTGAAGGCCCTGCTCGCGTGCCTCCCGAACCGCTTGGTGCACGGGGCCATAGGTGGAACCCCACGCTACCACGGCGAGCTCACCGTGGTCGTCGCCCACCGAAACCACTTGATCCGGAATGTCGTTGGCGATTCCGGCGATTTTGTCGTGGCGGAAGTTCGTCATGCGTTGGTGGTTGTCCGGCTCGTATGAGATATGGCCGGAACCGGCTTGTCGTTCAATCCCGCCAATGCGGTGTTCGAGTCCGGGCGTTCCGGGGCGGACCCATGGGCGCGCGAGCGTCTCCGGGTTGCGTGCGAACGGTTCGAATCCTTCGGGGTCGGTCCGGAATTGGACCGGAAACGTCGGGAACGCTTCCACCTCCGGGATCAACCACGGTTCCGCCGCGTTTGCCAGGTACCCGTCGGTCAAGACCGTGACCGGCGTCATGTATTTGGTTGCGAGTCGCACCGCTTCCATTCCAACTTCGAAGCAATCACCGGGTGTCGCGCTCGCAATGATGGGCATCGGCGTATCCGCGTTTCTCCCGTACATGGCCTGATACAGGTCGGACTGCTCGGTCTTGGTGGGCAGTCCGGTAGAAGGGCCGGCACGTTGTGCGTTCACCAGAATGAGCGGTACTTCGATGGCCACCGCGAGACCCAACGCTTCGCCCTTCAACGCCACGCCTGGTCCGGAAGACGAGGTCACCCCAAGCGAACCGGCGTAGGAAGCTCCTATGGCCGAACATACCGCCGCGATTTCGTCTTCGGCCTGGAATGTCACTACCCCGTATCTGCTCAATCCCGCTAACACGTGGAGCAAGGGGGAGGCCGGGGTAATGGGGTAGGAACCGAAAAAGATCGGGAGTTGTGCCGCCTTCGCGCCGGCAATCAGGCCCCATGCCATCGCTTCAGTGCCTGTCACCGTTCGGTATTCGCCGGGCGCTACATCCGCCTTCGCCACCGTGTAGCCGACCACGTCGCTTGGCATCTCCGCCGTTTCGCCGAACGCGTGGCCGGCGTTCAGTGCCTTGATGTTGGCCTCGGCGATCTCGGGCCGCTTGCCGAACTTCTTCTCCAGCCAAGCGATGGTCGCATCCTTTTCGCGGCCGAACATCCATAACATCAACCCCAGCGTCCACATGTTCCTCGAGCGTAACGCCTCTTTTTGCCCGAGTCCGAACTCGGAAACCGCCTGCAACGTACGTTCGGAGATGTTGATCTTCAGTATCTGGAATGGAGCGAATTCGTCGCCTTCGAACGGATCCGCATCGTATCCGGCCTTCGCGAGATTCCGTTTGCTGAATGCGCCATGGTCGACGATCAGCATGCCCCCCACGCGCAGGTCGTCGATGTTCACCTTGAGCGCCGCCGGATTCAAGGCGATGAGCACGTCCAGGTCGTCGCCCGGAGTCATGATGTCGATGGCCCCAAAATGGATCTGGAACGCGGACACGCCGAAGGTCGTGCCTGCCGGCGCTCTAATCTCGGCTGGGTAGTCGGGGAACGTCGCCAAGTCGTTGCCGATCAGGGCGGTTTCCATGGTGAATTGGGTACCGGTGAGTTGCATGCCGTCGCCGGAATCGCCAGCAAAGCGAATGACGACGGTGTCGCGTGGGACGGCTTCTTGAGGGGCCGTCGCTATTGGAGGGGAGGCCATGACGCGAATTCTAAGGGGTTGCCGAACGCCCCGCCACAGTCGTCAGCCAGGTATATTGGGCTCAACCAAGTTTCAAACGGAGCCTCCCAATGCCAAAGAAGACGATTGCCGACGCGATCAATGCCCAAATCAGCCGTGAGTTCAACGCGGCCTATCTCTACCTGTCCATGTCCGCCCATTTCGAGAGTCAGAACCTTGCGGGGTTTGCCCGCTGGTTCCGCCTTCAACACGAGGAGGAAATGGGGCATGCCATGCGGTTGTTTGACTTCCTGTACGCTATCGGCGGCTCGGTCAGGTTGCAGGCCATCAAGAAACCGGCAGCGACCTGGTCCAGTGCCAAAGCGGTGATGCAGGACGCCCTCAAACACGAGAAGGGTGTGAGCAAGGCCGTGAACGAGTTATATGCCCTGGCTGTCAAGGAAAAAGACTACCCCACGCAGGTGCACCTCCAGTGGTTCGTCAACGAGCAAGTCGAGGAAGAGAAGACGTTCGGTAACATTCTCGCGAAGATGAAACTCGCTGGGGACAGCGGTCACGCGTTGTTGCTCATGGACCGTGAGTTGGGTGCCCGCGCCAACGGATAAGCCGGGGGCATAGTGAGTGGCCGCATACGAGTGCATTATTCGGTTCGGGTCGAGAACCAGAGGGACGCGCACGCCCGGGCCGATGCCATAGCCCGCGAGCAGACGGTGGAGCTGCCGCGGGGAGGGTATCCAAGTCATTTCGACGACCGCATCGTCGGAGCGATCGAATCGGTCGAGTCGCGGGGAGCGGGGGAGTGGCGGATCATCATTTCCTACGATCCGTTTACCGCCGGGGACGATCTTCCACAGCTTCTGAACCTGCTGTACGGCAATGTCTCTCTTCTTACCGACATTGGTATTGCCGAGGTGGAACTTCCTGAACAAGTCCTAGATGCGTACGCTGGACCCGCGTTTGGCCTAGAAGGGCTCCGCAAGCTTACTGGAGTCTACGACCGACCCATCGTGGTTGGGACCATCAAGCCGATGGGGCTCTCATCGGAAGATCTCGCGGTGCTGTGCTCCACTTTCGCCGATGCCGGCATCGACATCGTCAAGGACGACCATAGTCTCACCAATCAAGCGACGGCGCCGTTCGATGACCGGGTGCGTCTCTGCTAGCAGGCAGTAGCGACGAGCAACGAACGGCGGCAAGGATCGACGCTCTATGTTCCGAACGTGACCGCGGAGCCTGGAGAGGTTGAGCGCCGGGTAGAGTATGCGAAGTCTGTCGGGTGTCGCGCCGTGTTGATAGCGCCTGCGCTCACTGGGCTCGGGGCCATGAAGGCGTTGACCCAGATGGACGTCGCAGTTCTTGCCCACCCAGCGGGGAGTGGGTCGTTCCTTCGAGGATCGGGATTACCGGCACCGTTTCTCTACGGAACGCTCTTTCGCATGGCCGGTGCCGACGGAGTGATCTATTTGAATGCGGGAGGGCGGTTCCCCTTTACGGAAGAGGAATGTCAGGCAATCAACGATCGAGCCCGGGAGCCGTTGGGACAGATCCGGTCCGCGTTGCCGATTGCGGGCGGGGGAGTAGACGCCGGACGGGTCGAGTACTGGATCAGCCGCTACGGGAAAGACGTCGGCTTTCTTGTCGGGAGTTCGTTGTATGCTCAGGCAGATCTGGGAGCCGCGGCCCGCAGCCTCAAGAGGGCGGTTGCGGGCGCCTCGTAAAGGGGTTCCGATAGGCCCTTCTAGGTCATCCGATACCTGAAGTCATCTCCGTAAATGATTGTAAATAAATGGTTTATGTGTATGTTGATCTCGTGCAACATGGTTGCCGTATTTGGCCTTCTGAGAGGACAAATACAAGCGCAGACTCCACTCCGTCTGATTCCTACACCTGCTTCAGGTAGCACAAGCCCTTTTCCCGCATTAGGTTAGCCACCTATTCCACGACGGGCATACGTATTGCCTCTCCGTCTAATCATTAGTACTGACCTCACTCTCATGGCCATGAGATCAAATTCGTGATTGGAGCTATCAGGCTCCGCAAACCGGTGTTGAAAACGCCCGTGGCCAGACGTTTGGTGACGGGCGCGAGAGTCTTGGTGCTGGTTTTGATCACGACGACGTGCCAGGTCGATGAACTCCTCAACCCGGGTAGCGTTGGTCGCGCTGCCGTCACCCCAGTTGTGGTGACCGATTCCGCCGCGTTCGGGAGTGTCCGGAGCCTGACCGACTCAGTCTCCATCACGAACGCTGGAGTTGGGCGACTTACATGGTCGGCCGAACGCGTCCTCGAAAGCAGCTGGTTGGGTCTCAGCCCAGTCACTGGTGGCGCACCCGCGACCCTCTTGATCAACCTGGATCCCGTAGGGCTCGATCAGGGGACATACCGCGACACAATTCTCATCCTGCCGGACGGTGCGATTGATACGACGCACCTTCCGGTTGAGCTCGTCGTCCGTCCTTGTCGAGCGGATTCGCTGGCTTTTGGGGTTGCCACGACGGACTCCTTGACCTCGGCGGACTGTGGTGCTCCGAGCCGTGCGGGAAGGTTCGCGCGAGTGTACGAGTTCGAGGGTGCGGCCGGTGACTCCGTCACTGTCACCATGACCTCGTCGGACTTCGATCCCTACCTGATCGTGGATCAGTTGCCGCGATCCAGCGGGCGACCCCTCGGAGAGACGGATGACTGCCGGGGGACCGGTCCTGACGCGTGTGTGGTCTACGTACTGCTGCCCAACGACGGCATGTATGTGATCGAAGCGACGTCAGCCGAAGCGAGTGATACGGGAGCGTTCTCGATTCATGTCTCGGCACCGCGTTTCCCGGCTATGCCAACCGGGATCGAACAACTGAGGAGTGATTCGATCACGGTGGTGTTGACGGGCGGGACGGTCGTGGATTCGAGCATCGTCGTCAAGGCAGTGGCGTCAGATCCCGATGCGGCTGACACTCTGTGGCTCGAGGTTGAGGTCCGACCGGTTGGAACCGCCTTCACTGGCGTTCCCACTGATGCTGGGGCTCAGGGGAGTAGTGGCGACACGTTGTTGGCCCGCGTCGAGGCGTTAGGGGACGACTCCGGATTCCACTGGCGCGTGCGGGTGGCCGACCAAACAGGTCGCGCCAGTGTGTGGGTGAGCTTTGGCGGAAACGCCGAAAGCGAACCTGACTTCGGCGTTGCATTGGCTGAGGTTCCGGATGCCCCTGCAGGTCTCGTGCAGCTCAAGGCCGATGCTACCACCCCTATCGATCTTGGGACCGTGACGGACGAACGATCGGTGGTGCTGAGAGGCACGGTATCCGATCCCGATCCGGGGGACGCGCTTCGGCTGGAGATTGAAATGCAGCCGGTGGGCGTAGCGTTCACTGGGGCTCCGACGGCATCGAGTCCAGCGGTTTCGAGTGCGGCAGTGGCGACGGTCGCGCTCGCGGGGCTCAACGATGATACGGACTTTCACTGGCAGGCTCGGACTGCTGATCAAGCCGGCCTTACTAGCAGCTGGGTATCGTTCGGCGGGAACGCTGAGAATGAGCGTGACTTTCATGTGGCGGTTCCGGCAACCCAGGTCGCCTTCGCTTCGCAACCTGTGGTGGGAGTTGCAGGGGTGTTCATGGTGGCCTTCGAGGTCGAGGCCCGGGAACCGTCCGGCCAGCGCGACACCACTTACACCGGCCTGATCACCGTTGACATTGCTCTGGGAACGGGGACCCCCGGTGCCGTCTTGTCCGGTACTCTTGCGCGGCAAGCTCAGAGTGGCGTGGCGACGTTCACCGATCTGTCTATCGACCACGTTGGTTCCGGGTACGTCATGTCGGCCACCTCGCCCGGATTGACCACCGCATCCAGCGACACGTTCTCGGTTTTGCCGAGCACGCCCGCGCGCTTGGCGTTTGACCAGCAGCCCATCAACGCCAACTCCGGCGCCTCCCTCGGCGTAGTGACGGTGAAGGTGGAAGACGCCCTCGGTAATCTCGTGACAGGGTCGACGCTCGAAGTCACCGTGGGAATCGCGTCGGGCACCGGCACGTCAGGGGCGACGCTCCTCGGGATCAAGCAGATCTCCGCAGTTGCCGGTGTAGCGACGTTCTCCAACCTTGCCATCGATCTCGTGGGCACTGGATATCAGCTCGTTGCAATGGGCACTGGGGTCGCTTCCGCGACGAGTGATCAGTTCAATATCTCGACGTCGAACGCGACTAGACTGTTGTTCTCCGTGGAGCCAGTGGACAT
>JBDHLU010000161.1:0-7855 GCA_039656555.1 Gemmatimonadota bacterium
GTTTCTGGTCCTCGGAGGTTGAATATGGCAGACCGTTGATGCGAGGCGCTGGTTTTTATCGGTAGAACCAAGTGATCGCCGGACCACGGGAAAGGCCCAGTTTCGTATTCCTTATATAGCAAGAATGGGTTTGGGCGCTCATCGCTCAACCGGCGAACCATCTGCGGAACCGCTCGGGCGCGCGGAACGGGTAGTTCCGAACGAGCGCCGCCACCCAACGACGGCGTGATCGGGCGACCGAAGGCCAGGAGGGTGGACGCCTAACCGGGGCCGATCTGCTCTCGCTGTTTGGTGAGCAGTCGCTCCGTGAACTCTATGCGCTCCTCGAGGTCGGCGATCTGTTCCAGATGCCGATGTTCCAACTCAACCATCCGATCTTCGACATCGATCAACACCGTATCGGCCGAACCGGACCTCAATCGTTCCATCCTATGACGGAACCAGGTCGGGATAGCCGAGCCGGCAACGAGCAGTCCAACCAGCCCAGTGCCCGCCCCCAACTCCTGCTCCGTCGCCGTGAGAAACAGGATGATTCCTCCGACCGCGATCCTCCCGATGATCGAGGCGGCGGGCCACCATGTCACCGCGCGGGGTGGTATAACCGACGGTGTACCGGTCCCAAGTCGATAGGCGCACTTCGGGCACGTTGCTGCGCTGTCCGAAACTTCCCACCCACACTCGGGGCACTCCATCAATGCCATTTCAGTTGCGCTCCTTAACCGTTGGACGAGGACTGGAAGGTGAGTGACTGCCGCGGAGCACCACCAATGCCACTGCGAGATTTGCCGGCAGCACCAAGGCGATAATCTGACCGTTGACCTGATCGATCCCTGGGAGCACCTGCAGCATCATCCCGAGCAGGCCGGTCACTGCTACAAATGCGACGACCATTCGCGCGGCACGGAGCCATGGTTCGCCCCGCCGCATGAACGGCAGGAGTCCTACCACCACCAACGCCGCCGGGTTGAAGAAGAACAGGTTCTCGTTCCAGTATGACGTTGAGTGATCGGTAATCGCCCAGAGGAAGAGCAACACCACGCCTCCGGCGCCTACGATCAGGCACCACAACCCGCCGGTGACGACGAACGCCGTGCGGCGCGCCCCGCCGGCGGCATCGGGTCGCATGCCCAACCAAGCGATGAGCCCGGCAATTATCATCCCGGTGGTCAGGTATGCGAACAGCCAATGTGGCGGCTCGGTCGCTCCGTCATAGCGGGGGTCGAGGTTGAGTACTCGTTCGGCGGCCACGAGAGGGCGTTCGACTCCCGATTCATCGAGGACCGTGACATCACGAAACCGGTCGCGGACGGCGAGGGGCAGAAACATTTCTTCCCAAGCCGACATCTCTTTATCCACCGGGTTGCCCAGCGCGATCAAGAGACCCGTGTACAGTGGGATGTCATCGACGGTGAGCCGCTGAGTCTGGAATCGATATGAGGTTCCGGACGGCGTGTTGGCGGTAAGATCGTGGATTCTCCCGCCGATCACGTTATCGATGGCGTCGCGAATGCGGGTGGAACAGTTGTCGTAGTAGTAGTGATACCGGTATTCGCGATTCTCTTTCAGGGCATTGCTCGCCAGGAAATCCCGAAGGTCGAGTCGCTGCTGGGGCGTGAGGTTCAAGTCTTGGATCCATACCGAGCGATTGGCTGCGATGTAGCGATCGATTACCCATGATGGTTGGGGTTCCATCCAGTACACCATTCGGCCGCGAATGAACGTCAGGAGGAAGCCCTCCTCCCCCGGATCGAAGATGCCGTAGTTGTACAGCACGTCGAGACCGCGGTCGGGATCCCGCACCCACAGCGCGTTGTGGCCGAAACGCTCCCACGCCAAGGGACCCGGGCCGAACGTTACCAGTGAAACCTGGACGCGATTGTCGGTGGAATCCTGGGCAGCGCCCGGCACAGCGGTGGCGGCGAGCAGCACAACCCCGGTAAAAAGTGAGCGGAACTGCGTCAACTGACTCCTCCGTTCGACGAACTGCCCTTCCAGACCCCTTTGGTCCGAACCGCTACGGCACCGACCAATCCTTCGAGCGCCTTCCCCCCGCCGCGCAGCGCGTACCGGTAAAGAGCTCGGTACCCTTTGACGCCGAGGCCCCCGCCTACCAAGACACCCACGGCCGGGACGACCAGTGCCAGCCCGGTCGCCACTCCAAGCGCGGCGAGCGCGGTTCCCCCAAGCATCCCGATCCCGAAGCCCACACCTCCCGTAAGTGTGGTCACGACCATTCCTATGCCGAGGCCGAGGTTGTGCGTTGTCACGGGGCTGTACACCGTCATCTCGCAGGAGGGCGTCGGCCCGTCCATTGGCCGTAGGGAGACGAACACCTGCTTGAGGCCACTCTCGCGCATCGTGTGCGCGTACCCTTGGGAAAAGGGGCTGACAGCTCCTGGGACATCGAAGACCAGGACGCCTCGGTCGAGCGGGTCACCCTGCTGATCGGTCAAGGTCAGGCGGAAAGGCTCGTCCGGAAACACGGCCTCCATCGCCGACAGCACCGCCTGGGGCGTTGCTTCGACGACGCGGCGGACGGTAATCACATCGGGTGGATGATCCAGGAATCTTCGGGCGGCGCTATTGTCCTTCGCGGTGGGGAGCCCGCGCTCCGCCCGCAGGTCGGCCAACGCTGCGTCCACGAACTCGTCGGCGATGCCGGCCTCGAGGGCTGCGGAACGCACGTGCGTGAGCGCATACCCCGGGGCCGGCAAAGCTGCGCCATGGGCATCTGGTTCTTCGACTCTCCCGGCGGCCTCGGCCTGAAGCTGAGCCGCCCGCTCCCACAAACGGGCTGCCTCCTCTTCACTGAGAATCTCGGGATCGTGCTCCGCCATGTCGGACCTGAACCTTCCTGTTGTTCTTGCGTGAAAAGGGGGGGCGAAATCCTGCGAGCAGAAGTGTACCCTAGGATGCGACCCTTGTCGTCAGTGTGCCAGATTCAGGTGAGGTTCTCGCCGGTCGGCGTACTGAGTTCTATCTTAGCGATGATGACCGAGAATACCTCGCGCCTATCAACCGCACTTGCCGATCGTTACAAGATCGAGCGCCGCTTTGGCGAAGGCGGCATGGCCACGGTCTACTTGGCCGAGGACCTCAAGCACAAACGTAAGGTCGCGGTCAAGGTCTTGCGGCGCAGTTCTTACCAAACCTCCTGACGGCCCACATTTTATTCCCATGACCGATCTTACTCGCTTCTTCACCTATGGTCGCGTACCTATGTGCGGCGCGTTGTGCTTCCTGGCCGCGTATGCAACCGCACGACGATCGCCGCCAGCGATCGATGCACCTCGCGGATGGGAGTTGTCGTGGTCCGACGAGTTCAACGGTCATACGCTCGATCAAGAAAGCTGGACGCCGGTGGTCATGCCGGAGCCCTTCAACGAAGAACTCCAGTATTACACGGACCGCGTCGACGACGCAGAGGGCTCCAATGCTTGGCTCGAGGACGGTGCGTTGGTAATCGAAGCTCGCCGCGAAGACCATGAGCATCGCCGGTACACGTCGGCGCGCCTGAACACGGAGGGTAAGCGAGAGTTTCGTTACGGGCGCTTCGAAGCGCGAATCAAACAACCGGGCGAAGTCGGTATGTGGCCGGCGTTCTGGTTGTTCGGCAACAATAGCGACGACGTCGGATGGCCCCGCAACGGCGAGATCGACGTAATGGAAGGGAAGGGTAGGCTACCGAGTTGGACGTCCGTTGCGATTCACGGCGGGCCCGATCCGGAAAACAACCGCGCGACGGCGGCGGAGTACACCTTACCCTCCGGGAGCTTTCACGACGAATGGCATGTATTTGCGGTCGAGTGGTCAGCCGATAGCATGCGCTGGTATGTGGACGACGTGCTGTTTCAGCAAGTCGAGAAGCCGACGGGAGAAGATCCTGCCTATTGGCCGTTTGACAACGGGCACGCGTTTTTCATCATCTTGAATCTTGCGGTGGGAGGGCGGTTCGATAGCCCGCATCGCCCACCGGAGAACCTGACGCCGCAACGGCTGTACGTGGACTTCGTGCGGGTGTATCGAATGGCGGAGGGACCGTAAAGCGACAAGAGCGATGTAAGATTGCGGATTACAGATCGCGCCGCCGAATACCGAAAGAGTGCGGGGGAGCGGCGGCCGCCCAGTTTGGTTGATTCGAGATCGCAAGTCTGGTTGGCTTTCGATTGCACCCGTACTCTATGTAGAATGTCGGTTCAGTTTACCCACACGTTGAGAGATCATGGATCTAAAAATCACAGGCGAGGTCACCAGCGTCCTCGAAGAAGAAACTGGAAAGGGACGGAACGGTACTTGGCGGAAGCAGTCTTTCATCCTCAAGACCCCAGGTGACTACCCAAAAGAGGTCTGCGTCATTCAATGGGGTGACAGCATCGACAAGTTCCCCGTCAAATCCGGCGAGACGATCACGGCGCACATCGATATACAGAGCCGGGAATACAATGGTCGTTGGTACACGGACGTGAAGGCCTGGAAAATTGAGGGCACTGGTGGCGCCACCAAGTCAACCAAAGGCGATGAACCGCCGTTGCCAGAGGACTCCGGGGGGTTCGAGAGCAAGGATGACTCGCTGCCGTTTTGACGATTAGGGGTGGAGACATCCCGCTCAAAGAGGAGGTGGATGTGCGTGAGGCTAATAAGAAGATCGTGCGCTCGTTCGCGGATGCCGGTAATCGGAATCAATTGGACGCGTTCGATACACTTCTCGCCCCAGATTTCGTGAGGCATTGCCAGGCGACACCAGAGGTAACCGTGACTACCTGCGAGGAGTTCAAACAGTTTTACCGAGATACGGCTAAGACTTTCCCGGATCAACGGATGACTCTGGATGTGCTGGTCGCAGAGGGAGATCGCGTGGCCTTCTGGGGTACGTTCACGGGTACTCAGGAAGGTCCGATGGGGCCGTTTCCTCCAACGGGCAGGCGGCTGGAGTCAGAAATCGGCGGGATGTTCCGGATCGAGGCCGACAAGATTGCCGAGCTCTGGGTGACCTGGGACAATCTTTCGGGACTCGCACAGCTCGGGCTGTTTCCGCCCCCCGAATCCGGGTAGCGTGGCGTTGAACTACCGGTCGGAGGGATAGAAAGGGGAGGTTGTCCGATCCGCCGTCCCGACTCTCGCGCCCATACCGCCGGAACTCCATCTTAGACCATGCCTGACGAACTGGACGACCTCAAGGCTGCCCTGGCCGACAAGTACGCAATCGAGCGGGAGCTCGGTCGTGGTGGTATGGCGACCGTCTACCTAGCCGTAGACCTGAAGCACAAGCGGAAGGTCGCGGTGAAGGTGCTGCGGCCTGACCTGGCCGCTATCCTCGGCGCCGAGCGTTTTCTCCGCGAGATCGAGGTCACGGCCAACCTCCAGCACCCCAACATTCTTCCGTTGTATGACTCGGGGCAGGCGGGCAAGTCTCTGTACTATGTGATGCCTTTCGTTGAAGGCGAGTCACTTCGCGATAGGCTCGATCGCGAAAAGCAGCTCCCCGTCGAAGAGACTGTAGAGATCGCAAAAGCAATAGCGGCGGCTCTGCAGTATGCTCACGAGCGGAACGTCGTTCACCGCGACATCAAGCCCGAGAACATTCTGCTCCAATCCGGTCAGGCCCTCGTTGCTGATTTCGGAATCGCGCTGGCCGTGAGCCAAGCCGGCGACGGGAGAATGACCGAGACCGGCGTGGCCCTCGGGACGCCGCATTACATGAGTCCCGAACAGGCAACGGGGGGCCGCGACCTCGATGCCCGCAGCGACATCTATTCGCTCGGCGCCATGACCTATGAGATGCTGACTGGGGATCCGCCGCACTCCGGCAGCACCGTCCAGGCGATCGTGGCGAAGATCGTCACGGAAATGCCGTCCCCCATCACCCAGACTCGGTCCATGGTGCCCGAGAATGTCGACGCCGCCGTGCAAGTCGCGTTGGCCAAGTCACCAGCCGACCGGTTTACCAGTGCGGAGCGGTTTGCCCAGGCGTTGGCCGACCCCGGATTCGTGCTTCCCACGACTGGCGCGCACCGGAACCCTTTGGTGCGCAGCCCGTTGGCTCGATTCGGCTGGCCGGCGACGTCGCTCGCACTTCTCGTCACCCTGCTCGCCGTCCTGCTCCAATCACCCGACCCGCCGCGCGCGCCGGTCGTACGCGCGGCGTTGTCCCTGGGCCCCGGCCAGGAACTCAGATCCTATAGTGGTCCGGGAATCGCGCGCGACGGTTCGTTCTTCGTGTATCCGGGATCGGCTGATGCGGGCAACCTCCTATGGGTTCGCCGTCTGGACGAGACAGAGGCACGCGCCATCCCCGGGTCGGAAGGAGGACGCAGCCCACGCGTGTCCCCCGACGGGCAACGAGTCTCCTTCCAAGTCTGGGACGGAAACGACTGGATACTCAAGGTCGCATCGTTGGCGGATGGCGCCGTGCGTACGCTGACCGACACGCTCGGTGCCGATGTCGCGGACTGGGGGCCGGACGATCACCTGTACTTCCAGGGACCTGGAGGACTGTGGCGTATTTCCGCAAACGGGGGACAGCCTGAACTGGCCGCGCCGGCGGATTCGGCTTTCGGAGAGCGTGGCTTTGGACGTCCCCATGTGCTACCGAATGGGCGGGGAATCTTGATGACGTCTGGGAACTTGAAGGTGTTCGACCTCGAAACAAAAACAATCAAACGATTCGAGGTGCGGGGTGGGTATTGGCAATACACGGACGGGTACATCGTCTACCGGAATGCCGTGCAGGGCGAGCAACGGTTATTCGCGATTCCGTTTGATGCTGAGCGGCTCGAGATCACTGGAGAAGCGCGCCAGCTACCGTTTACACCGAGGATGGGAGGGTTCGGCAGCGCCAACTTCGCGGTCTCACCCAGCGGCGCTCTGGTGTACGTCTCCACCGAACGAGGCCGGACGGATATGGTCTGGGTATCGCGTGACGGCACCGAACACGCGGTCGATCCGGATTGGGACGGGGCAATGAGGCGTGCGAGAATCTCACCTGATGGCATGATGAGTTCGATCTACGTAACCCGTACGAACCGACGTGGCACCCGGACGGTACGCAGGTGACGTTTGTCGATTCCGATCGCGGACAACTCGTCGCGTCGCTGGATGGTCGGACACCTACCTCGATCGGTGGTGACCTCAACCCGACGCAGGCCATCTGGAGCCCCGACGGGCAATGGCTGGTCCTTCGGGTTGGTCCCACTGATCTCTATATCCAACACACCCATCCGGACTCAGTACCCCGTCCGCTGATCACGTCACAGGGCTCTGTCCGGGCACCGTCGATTTCGCCAGACGGTAGGTTCCTCGCATACGTGTCCAACGTTGCCGGACAGGGCGATATCATCGTACGACCGTTTCCCAACGTGGACGACGGCCGCGTGCAAGTCTCGTTCAACGGTGGATATTCGCCGGTGTGGTCGAGTGATGGACGCGAACTTTTTTACCGCGACGGGTTTGGCCGGATGTTCACGGCACAGGTATCCACCACCGGAACGTTTCGTGTCGATAGCGTCGAGCCGCTGTTCTCCGGCTCGGCATACGAATTCTCCACCACTTCTCGCCGTTATGACGTCCACCCCGACGGCGAGCGGTTTCTCATGGTGCGCCGCCGCGGTGACGAGTTGATACTCGTGCACAACTGGATCGAGGAGCTTCGCGCGTTCATGGGCGGGCCCTGAACGGCACTTTCTATTTGTTCAGTGCCGCGAGTTCGCGACGGACTTCTTCCTTTGGCGAATAGAGTCTTGAAGCACATCGGCTTGTGACGACGGACAAACTTCGAGCGTCATCCCCAGGGCAGAATGGGCTCATCGTAGATCTGAAGATTTTTGCAGCCTCGGTTTCGACCGCCGCGGACGTTTGG
>JBDHLU010000162.1:0-6951 GCA_039656555.1 Gemmatimonadota bacterium
AAGCCGATGTTCCCGTTACGAGCATCGAAGACGTAACGGGATTCCCGGAGATCATGAATGGGCGGATCAAGACGCTCCATCCCGCAGTCCACGCGGCACTGCTCGCACGCCGCGATGTCGATACGCACATGGAAGACCTCGCGTCGCATGGATTCCAACCGATCGACCTCGTTGCGGTCAATCTGTACCCGTTCCGTGAAACGATCGGCCGCCCCGACGTAAAGTTCGCAGATGCGATCGAGCAGATCGACATAGGTGGGCCGACGATGTTGCGGTCGGCTGCCAAGAACCACGAAGCCGTCATCGTCTTAGTAAATCCTTCGGACTACGATATGGTGCTGCGTGCGTTGCGGAACAACGGTGTCGATAAGGACTTGCGCCGAGAGTTGGCAGCGAAAGTCTTTGCACACACCGGTGCCTACGATGCCGTGATCGCTCAATACGTCGCACGCGAAGAAGAAGGTTTACCAGCGACGATGAGTTTCGTGATGGAGCGCATGCAATCACTCCGATACGGAGAGAACCCCGTGCAGCGCGCCGCACTCTACTCCACGGGTGAGGGGCGCGGCTTCGATGATATGAGCCAACTGCACGGCAAGGAATTGTCGTTCAACAACCTCCTGGATATCGAGGCATCCTCGAGTGCGGTAGCGCCGTGGCCCGACCGCCCGGCGTGTGCGGTCATCAAACACACGACCCCGTGCGGAATCGCGCTCGGTGTCACGCCACGAGAGGCATTCCAACGAGCGCTCCGCACCGATCCTACGTCGGCATTCGGATCCGTCGTCGCGTTCAACACGATCGTGGACGCAGAAACCGCCGAGACAATGGCGGATCTCTTCGTCGAAGTCGTCGTGGCCCCACGATTCCACGATGAGGCGTTGACCGTCTTCAAGAACAAGAAGAACCTGCGGATCATCGAGCTGCCCCTCCCGGACAGCCGGCCCGCCTTCGACGTCAAACGCCTGCGTGGTGCGTGCCTAGTGCAAGATCGATTCACACAGAGCGCCGACGAGTCCGAATGGAAGGTGGCCACGGAACGCGAACCCACGGACAGCGAGTGGCGTGATTTGCGGTTCGGGTGGGCCGCCGTCGCGTCGGTGAAGTCGAACGCAATTCTTCTGGCCCGCAACGAAGCAGCGATCGGCATCGGCGCCGGGCAGATGAGCCGGGTCGATGCGTCGTTCCTTGCGGTCCACAAGGCAAAAACCGAGGGACACGATCCGAAGGGAAGCGTTTTGGCATCGGACGCATTTTTTCCCTTCCCCGATGGGATCACGCAAGCGGCCGAGGCAGGGATCACTGCGGTGATCCAACCGGGAGGATCGATTCGTGATGACGAGGTGCTCGCCGAAGCGAACAAACACGACATGGCAATGGTAATGACGGGCCAACGACAGTTCCGCCACTAACGACCAACAAGATACCTCCCCTATGAACAACCACACTGACGGCGATCGTGAGCTAGAAACGCCCATGCAGCAGGCGCGAGAGGAGGCTCCGCCGTACGGGATTGCCGGCGGCGTGTTCGCCGTCATCCTCGCGCTGTACGTCGCTACGATCGCGCCCACGGCACAGTTTTGGGACACAGCGGAATACGTTGCGGCCGCGAGCGTGCTCGGGATCCCCCACCCTCCCGGTAACCCGCTGTTCGTGCTCATGGCCAATGTCTGGGGCATGATCCCGTTGGCCTCGGACTATGCCCTCCGCATCAACCTGTTTGCGGCGGTGACGAGTGCATTGGCGTCGGCGTTTCTCTTTTTGTGCGCGGAGCAGTTTCTCCGTTCGATCATCCCCCAGCCCAGGGTCATCCGGCTCGCAACCGCGTTTGCTGGGATCTTGGTCGGCGCCACTGCCTTCACGGTGTGGAACCAGTCCGTGGTCAACGAGAAGGTCTACACGCTCAGCCTGTTCTCGATGGCACTATGCTTGTGGTTAGGATTGAGATGGGCGGACCGCGCGACCGGGAGCGGTCGAGACAAACTGTTGCTCCTCCTGATCTACCTATTGGCGCTGACCTCGACGAACCACGGCATGGGACTCCTGGTAGGTCCGGCAATCTTCATGGTGGGGGGATGGCAACTCGCGAAGGACAAGGCCCAGCTCGGTGAATGGACCAAGTTGCTCACCTTCGGCGTCATGGCCGGCTTTCTCGTCATCATGTCGACCTTCCTCCGCAAGGGCCTGGAGGACAGCCAGCTGTACTACGTGCTCGGCGCGGCTTTGGTGGTGGCCCCTGCGGCCTGGGCCTGGCAGCAGGGTGAGCGGAAGTTCGCCATCGCGGCGCTGGCCGTGTTCATCGCAGGGTTATCGCTGAACGGATTCCTGCCTATCCGGGCCGAACATTTCCCAGCCATCAACGAAGGGGAACCGACCAACTGGGCGAGCCTAACTGCCGTGCTGACGCGCGAGCAGTATCAAAAAGGACCGCTATTCCCCCGGCAAGCCGACATAGTCTGGCAGTACGCGAACTACCTCCAATATTTCGGTTGGCAGTTCGCACACGATTGGGGCACCCGGGCGCGCGGCCTGTTTGCGGCGCTGTTCGGCGCCATCGGCATCATGGGTGCGGTGCGGCATTGGCAACGCGATCGACAGGGTGCGATCGGGATGACCACCCTAATGCTCGCCGTCACTGTGATCTTGGTGTTCTATCTGGACTTCAAATTCGGATACTCCATCCGCCCCGGCGAGAACCTCCTCCGGGAGGTGCGTGAGCGCGATTACTTCTTCATCGCGTCATTTCAGCTCTGGGGGGTGTGGACTGCACTCGGATTCGGCGCACTCATCGAGATGACCGCCGAGAGCCTACGCGGTCGTTTTGACGACTCGCAACGGTGGCTCGTGGCGTCGCCAATTCTCGTCATCGCATTCATTCCGTTGATTGGCAACGCCGGCTCGGCACCGCGTTCGGGCGAGTTCCTCCCGCGCGACATCGCATGGGATATTCTCCAATCCGCTGAGCCTTACGGCATCCTGATTACGGCAGGCGACAACGACACGTTCCCTTTGTGGTACATGCAGGAAGTGGAAGGCGTGCGCCAAGACGTTCTGCTCGTCAACCTGTCCCTGGCAAACACGCAGTGGCACCCCAGGCAACTCAAGCGTCGCGCCGTCTTTCCGTTCGACCAGGAAAACGCGATCGATCTCTACGCCGGCCGCGAATGGCCTAAGCCAACCGGTGACGGCATGACGCTCACGTACCAGCAGATCGACGAGCTCCCGCTCATGTTTCGAGTTCTCCAAGATCGCAACGTGCTCCGGTTGGGCGAACATATCCGCGGTCAGGTCACCCAGGGGTACCTCACTCGGTCCGACCTTATCGTGTTGCAAGTCATCCGTGACAACCTCGGCAAGCGTCCAATCTTCTTTTCGCGCACCGTCGGCGCCTACGCAGATCAAACACTTGGCCTGACGCCGTACTTGGTCGGTCACGGACTCGTGCGGAAGCTCGTTGACGAAGCCGTAGTTGGTTCTGATTCGATTGCGGGAGTGCCGGCGCTCGGATGGGTGGATATGGATCGGACCCGCGCTCTGATGTTCGACACCTATCACATCGATACGATGACGAGGGATCGACCCTTCGGGTGGATCGACAAACCGTCGTCGGGAATCCTCACGATGTACGCGATTCTCTACGCGCAAATGAGCGACTACATGACCGCTATGCTGTCTGATGATCTCGAGGCGCAAGCCCAGGCAGTCCAGGCCCGTGTCTGGGCCGAGACCATGGGACGGCAATCGGGACTGATCCGATAAAAACGGCCGTCGATCGTCGATCGTTCGTTCTAGAAGGCGCCGACTTCCATGCCAATGATCGCGTTGCGCCCGGGCGCCGGCTCATAGTACCGACCACCGAACGCGTTCACGACAACCGATCCGACATACGATTCGTTGAACACGTTGAGCACACTGACGAACGGACGCAGCGACACTCGCCCAACCTTGCCCTCCCACCCCGCCCTGATACCGGCCGTCATCCACGCGTCGGCGTAGGCCGTGTTCTGATCGTTCGTGACGACTGACGACGAATAGTCGTAGTCGATCGCGGCCCACAATCCCGGCCCGCTCGTGAACCGCAACGAAAGATGCACCCGGTGCTTCGGCACGCCCGGGATCGTGTTACCATCGAGCGTGTCCGAAGCGGTCTGGAAATCCGTGAACGTGTAGTCGGCGTAGGTATAGGCACCGAGGACAGAGAAACCTGCCGGCAGATCTAATCCCCCTCCCAACTCGACGCCCTGGTGCCGCGATTTTCCGGCGTTCCGGAAAAAGCGGCGACCTGGTTCCGACGGCACTTCGAAGGGAATCAACTCACCGTCGACGTTCGCGATGAATCCCGTGAGACTATAGTCGAACACATCGCCCAACACACCACGCACTCCCAGTTCGTAGTTGATGGCAGTTTGGGCATCAATCTCGGGGTTGATCCCACCTCCACCCGTGGGCTTGTTGACGATCTCGGTAGTGGTCGGGGTTTGAAAGGAAGTACCGACGTGGACGTACGGTATGAACGCCGGTGTGATGACGGCATTCAACCCCAACGTGAACGACGGCGAGTCCATCGTCGTAGATCCCGACTGATCGCCGTCCGACAGCAACCGGTCATCGACGGTGTAAGAGATCCGATCGTATCGGGCGCCAAGCGTCAGGGATATCTGATCTGTTGCATTGAATGTCGCTTGAGCGAACGGGCCAAGTTCCATCACGTTTTCGAGTTGGTCGCGGGTAATCTCAGACCCGTCGAGAGAAGTGTTCAGTCGATCGTCGCGTTGCCATTGCGCATCGATCCCCACCATGAGTACGGGGTCTCCCCAGCCACCGGAGAAATCGAACGTACTGGCAGCTCGAGCTCCCCACGCCCAGCGCTGAAGATCGATGACCCCGAACGACAGCGTGTTGTCGAGCGACCGCCGGATGAAGAACACTGAAGCATCCAGGCTGTTCGCGTCACTGAAGCCATGCTCGACGGCAGCGCCTGTCTGAAACTGCGTGACGAGTTTCCGCGCATTGGCCACAACATTTCGTGGATCTGCCTGGGTGGGGTCTTCGTCGACTTGGGCTTGGGTCAGCGCCCCCGGATTCTCAGACAGGGGATCGTCCGTCACCTGTGCTTGGATACGAATCGTGGTCCGCGTTCCAAGTGGTTCGAGCAGGCGCAACGCCACGTTCCGCCGTTCCCGAAACGATTGCTCGCGGAAACCGTCAGCCTGGGTCTGTGAAGCAGTGAGCCGGAAGCCGCCCGCTCCAATCGGTGCGCCTCCAGAGAATTGGAATTTCTGCATCTTGAAACTGCCGCCGGTGGCTCGTGCCATTCCTTCGAGAAACCCCACTGGCGCCACCGTCTGAAAGCTCACGACGCCACCCGACGCGTTGCCGTACAGGGCGGACGACGATCCTCGCAACACCTCGATACGCGAGATCTCGCCCAACTCCACGTTGGTGAGCTGTCCCTGCCCGTCCGGAAGCGTCTGCGGTATTCCGTCCAGCAGCACCTTGATGCCGCGAATCCCAAACGCCGAGCGCGCGCCAAAGCCGCGAATGCTGAGCCGCTGATCCTGTGAGGGGTTATAGCGATTGGCGACGAACACGCCTGGCAGCGTCACGAAGGTCTCGTCTAGGCCTTGAGTCGCGCGCCCTCGACGCACTTCCAAGCTGTCGAGTTCCGCAATGGCAAAGGGGAGTGTCCCGATCGTCCCGGTACGGCGGGCAACGGTAACCTCAACCGCGGGAAGGCGGGGGATCGAATCGGTGCGCGTCGTGTCCCGTTGTTGCGCCCCCAGCGACACCGGATACGCCGCGACCAAGCCGAAGAGTAAGACGTTGCGATTCAACATGATGCGGCCTAAGCTACCCTAGATTCACCTTCCTCCCAAGCCCATCTCCTTGACGCCGAGACATGAAGGGTCAGAATAGGTCCGTGGCTTCGTATTTCGACCGCTTCAGTGCGGCGCTTCCTCCCAAGTATGAACTCGTTCGCGAAATCGGAACGGGCGGGATGGGCATCGTCTTTCTGGCCCGAGACGGCGCCTTGGACCGGCACGTCGCGATCAAACTCTTGCGCCCCGAGATCGCCACCGCTGACGCGAAGGAGCACTTCATCGCCGAGGCCCAACTCATCGCCAAGCTCGCCCACCCGAACGTGGTCCCCGTCCACGACGTCGGAGAGAGTGAAGGGTTCGCCTACTACGTGATGGACTACGTGCAGGGCGAGACACTGCAACAACGCTTGGCGCGCCAGCCAATGACCAAGCATGAAGCGTTGAAGTTTGGGCGCGACCTGCTCGATGCGCTGAGTGCGGTGCACGCGCTCGGGGTCATCCATCGCGACATCAAACCCAGCAACATCTTTCTCCGAGATCGCATCGCGCTCCTGGCCGATTTTGGCATCGCATCACCGTCCGGAGAGCACCACGATGTACCGCAGACCGATAGCGGCCAGGTGGGTACCCCAGGCTATATGCCCCCAGAGCAGGTGTACGGCGAGGGCTTGTCGCAACGGACCGACCTCTACGCCGCAGCCATGGTGATCTACGAAGCGTACACCACCCGCCGTTGGGCAGCCACCGTACCGGCAGGCAATTCCGATTGGTCCGGCG
This sequence comes from Gemmatimonadota bacterium, assembly GCA_039656555.1. Taxonomy (GTDB): domain Bacteria; phylum Gemmatimonadota; class Gemmatimonadetes; order Gemmatimonadales; family GWC2-71-9; genus CAMYLY01. The sequence goes on from JBDHLU010000162.1 coordinate 6,600, forward strand.
TCCCTTGGTTAGTACGGCGGGTCCTCCGACGCGCGCTCTCGTGGAAGCCCGAGGATCGTTGGAAAGACGCGAGAGAGTTCCGGCATCGCTTGTGGACTACACGCGTTCGCAAGTACCAGATGCGCACGGCGCTCGTGGCGCTGGGAGGCGTCATCGCCGTCGCGATCGCCATGCGCTCGGGGCCGGGCCCGATTCCGGAGTTCACCGAACTCGCCATCGTGCCGGCTTCTGCGGATTCTCTTAGCGCGGTCATGGCGAGCTATATCTCTTTCAACATGAGGGTCGATCGCCGCGTTGTCCCCGCCGACGAGAACATTGAGACGCCGCTCGCCGATCGCCTGTTCCAACTCGG
>JBDHLU010000163.1:0-6870 GCA_039656555.1 Gemmatimonadota bacterium
TGTCCCTCCTGTCCCCCCTGCCCCATCTTATCTCCCCACGCCGACCCAAGGGCGAATAGCGAAAGGAACAGGAATGACCAGGAAGATTCTTCGCGGATTTACGTTGATCGAATTGCTGATCGTTATCGTCATCATCGGGATACTCGCGGCGATTGCCATCCCAAAGTTCTCGTCGAGCAAAGAGAAGGCGTTCCTCACCGCCATGAAGTCCGATCTCCGAAACCTCACGACGCAGCAGGAGTCGTATCAAGTCGATTACGCGGCGTACACCACGTCGTTCCCGACGAGCGAGTATCGCGTGACCACGGGTGTCACCGGACCAACCATCGCCCTGACGAGTAACGGTTGGTCTGCTGTCATGGGCCACAGTTCTTCGACCAAGACGTGCGCGATCTTCGTTGGATCGACCAGCGTGGCTCCAGCCGCTCAGGAAAACGTGCCGAAGTGCTCGAACTGAACACCGTTATCTACTGTAATCCACTGTAATTAGAGGAACTATGCGTTTGTTGACCCTCGCGACCTTCGCGGTCGCCACGATCGGCCTGTCAGATCTCAATGCCGTCCAACAGGACTCGGCGCAGGCCGACACCACCGAGAAGAAGAAAGAGAACAAGAACCTTCCGCTCGAGGCCGCGCGCATCCTGTCGGTGTCGACGGACGAGGGCACCTGGATCTCGGTGGATGTGAGCCCCAACGGGCAGACCATCGCCTTCGACCTCCTGGGCGACATCTACACGCTGCCGATCGGCGGTGGGTCAGCCACACAGGTCACGTCGGGCATGGCCTTCGATGCGTCACCGCGGTACAGCCCGGACGGCACGAAGCTCTTGTTCGTATCGGATCGGAGCGGCGGGGAGAATCTCTGGACGCTCGATCTCGAATCCGGCGACACGACACAACTGACCAAGGGCAATGGCGGGTCGTTCGTTTCGCCCGATTGGTCGCCCGACGGCAAGTACGTGGTGGCCTCCAAGGGTGAAACGCGACTTGGCGTGATCAAACTGTGGATGGCTCACATCGATGGCGGATCGGGCAAGACGCTGATTGACGAGCCGGCCAATCGAAAGAGTGTCGGCGGCGCCTTTAGCCCGGATGGGCGCTACATATGGTACGCGCGGCGGAACAACAGTTGGGACTACAACGCACAACTCCCGCAGTACCAGCTAGCAGTGTACGACCGGGACACCGGTGAGCGGTTTACCCGAACCTCGCGATACGGTTCGGCGTTCCGTCCCACGCTGTCGTCCGACGGCAAATGGGTTGTGTACGGCAGCCGGTATGAAGCTGAGACGGGCCTGCGCATCCGCGAGATCGAAACCGGCGAAGAGCGGTGGCTGGCCTATCCGGTGCAACACGACGAACAGGAAGCCATTGCCGACCGCGACGTACTGCCGGGGATGTCGTTTACGCCGGACTCGCGCGAGGTTGTTGCGTCGTACGGCGGCAAGATCTGGCGGATCCCGGTCGACGGTGGTGAGCCCATCGCCGTGCCTTTCCAAGTGAACACAGAGTTTGGTATCGGGCCACGCGTGGCCTTCGAATATCCTATTTCGGACGAGCCTACCTTTACCGTGCGCCAGATTCGCGATGCGGTGCCGTCGCCCGATGGCAGCCGGCTCGCGTTCACCGCGTTGGACCGGCTCTATGTGATGGACTATCCCGACGGCACGCCCGAGGCGGTTTCGGATGCTAACGCCATGAGCGAGGCGCAACCGGCATGGTCGCCCAACGGAGAATGGCTGGCGTACGTGACGTGGTCGGACGCCGAGGGCGGCAACATCTACAAGGTTAGGCCGAACGGGCGGGACGCCCAACGTGTGACGACGGTATCCGCGATCTATCAACAAGCAGTGTGGGCACCAAACGGTCAGCGCATCGTGGCGATTCGCGGTCCCGCCCGCGCGTTCGAGGAATCGACTGGGCCGCGTGCTTCAGGGGCCATCGACGACTTGATCTGGGTAGCGGCAGACGGCGGAGCACCGCAAACGATTGTGCCGGCCGAGGGTCGTAGCAACCCGCACTTCGTGGCGTCGAGCGAACGTATCTACCTGTTCCACGGAACCGACGGCCTAGTGTCGATTCGGTGGGATGGGACCGATCAAGAAGAACACGTGAAGGTGACCGGCAACAAACGCCCTGGTGCGACGCAACCCAACCGCGCGTCGCTCATTACGATGGCGCCGGTAGGCGATCAGGCCTTGGCGACCGTGAACAACGACGTCTATGTCGTGACGGTGCCGTACGTCGGTGGAGATACACCGACCATTTCCGTCTCCGATCCCGACAAGGCCGCGTTTCCGGCGCGCAAGCTCACCGACATCGGTGGCCAATTCCCATCCTGGGAGAGTGGTGGCCGGCGGGTGCATTGGTCCATCGGGAACGCGCACGTGGTGTTCGACCTGGACGATGCCAAGGCGTTCGACGATAGCGTAGCCGCAGATGACGCAGAGGCCGCTGATAGCGCAGAAGCTGCTGATAGCGCTGATAGTGCGGACAAGGAAAAAGAGAAGAAGCCGAAGTACGAGCCCGAAGAGCATAGAATCGAGATCGCGGCGCAGCGTGACATACCGCAAGGGACGGTGGTGCTGCGTGGTGCGCGTGTAGTGACGATGCGTGGCACCGAGGTCGTCGAGAACGCCGACGTGGTCGTGATCAACAATCGGATCTCGAGTGTCGGTGCAGTGGGTACTGGGCCCAGCGACGCCCGCATCATCGATGTCAGCGGCACGACGATCGTTCCCGGGTTCGTGGACACGCACGCGCATATGTGGCCGGCGTGGGGAATCCACAAGACGCAAGTGTGGTTGTATCTCGCCAACCTCGCGTACGGTGTGACTACGACGCGGGATCCGCAGACATCCAGTACTGACGTTCTCACTTATGGTGACAAGGTCGACGCTGGGATGTTGCTGGGTCCGCGGGTGTACTCGACGGGTCCTGGTGTTTTTGGTGACTATATCGAAGATCCCCTTCGTGATCTCGATCATGCGCGTGATGTGCTCAAGCGCTACAGCGAGTACTACGACACGAAGACGATCAAGATGTACATGGCCGGCAACCGCCAGCAGCGCCAGTGGGTGATCATGGCAGCGAAGGAGCAGGGGCTCATGCCGACGACGGAAGGCGGCCTCCGCTTCATGTACGAGCTATCGATGATGATCGACGGCTATTCCGGGCAGGAGCACTCTTTCCCGGTCTTCCCAGTGTACCAGGACGTCGTGCAGTTGGCAGCGGAATCACAGATTACGTACACGCCGACGTTGCTGGTCTCGTACGGCGGACCGTTTGGCGAGAACTACTACTTCTCGCGAGAGAACCCGCACAACGACGAGAAGCTCGCGCGATTCACACCACACCATGAACTCGACGCGCTGACGCGAAGGCGTGGTGCCGGGTGGTTCATGGAAGAGGAGCATGTGTTTCCCCGTCATGCCGCGCAGCTCAAGAAGATCGTCGAGGCCGGCGGCCGCGTGGGTGTCGGCAGCCACGGGCAGCTCCAGGGCCTGGGATATCACTGGGAGTTGTGGTCGATCGGATCCGGCGGCATGTCGAATCACGACGCACTGCGGGTGGCGACTATCCTCGGTGCGGAAGCCCTGGGACTGGGCCAAGACGTCGGCTCGATCGAAGGCGGGAAGCTTGCGGACCTGGTCATTCTCGAGGGCAATCCGCTCGACGACCTTAGAAACACGAATACGATTCGCTACGTGATGAAGAACGGTCGCCTCTACGACGGCAACACGTTGAATGAGGTGTGGCCGACGGAGCGTCAGTTGGCGCTGCCCGAGTATTGGAAGGATGTGCCGAATACGGCGGCAGGGGTGCGGCGATAACCGGCGCCGACTTCGAAGTCGGTTAGCGCTCCACCAACTGGAAGTCGTGGCGGCGCGAGGCATCACCGCCGTCGCCTACCGCAACGTTCAGCTCCAGCGCGTAGCTTCCCGGCTTTAACCCGGGTACCTCGATGGTGCGATGTCGCCGTGTGGCCGGCCCCCGAGCCTCCTCGTCAAAGCTCACCGTCACCGGGCTGCTGCGACCGCCGAACAGGCCTCGGATGCCGCCCGCTTGTTGCGACACCTGGAGGCGCACAGTGTACGGCGCGCCTCGTTCCAATCCACAGACGTCGTAATACACATCGAGATCGCGTCCTATAGTCTTTGTGCCCACCGGATCGAGCATTACTTGGAACTCACCGTTGCCGTCCGGGCATCGGGAGCCATGCTTAAGGGCGAAGTGCAACGCCGTCTTGCCACCCCAGAACACGACGATCACGGCGGCGGCAACACCGATGACTCGGCGGCGCGACGCAGTGATCCATTGTACAGGGCGTGATCGGAAGAACCGAGTGATCCACTCAACCGCGCGCGCGGTTTCCTGCCCAGCCGACGTGCTTGCCCGCCGCATCATCTTTCCGGCCTTGGCAACGGCGGGACGGAGAGCATCGATCTTCTTAGCAACCCCGCGGCTCGTGTCCAGCCGCTCGGTTGGGGCAACCGAATTCGAGATTACCGTATCGGCCGGCGCGACCAGCGCAGCTATTAGCTCCTCGGCCGTCTGAAAGCGTGCGGCGGGATCCTTTGCCAGCATGCGTTCCACGACCGCAAAGAGCGCCCGCTCCTCGGCGGTCGCGAGCGCCGGCCGCGGTAGGGGAGTATTGACGTGGGCGTAGAGGACGGCAATGCTCTCGCCCTCGTCGAACGGGACCCGCCCGGTCAGGCACTGGTAGGCCACTACGCCGAGACTGTACATGTCGCTCCGCCCGTCGAGCTCTTGGGCGCTTGCCTGTTCGGGGCTCATGTACCGTGGCGTTCCGACCGACATCCCGGTTTCCGTGAGTCGCGAGGAGTCGGCCGAGCGCGCGATCCCGAAGTCGGTCACGAGGAAGTGGCCCGACTCTTCGTCCTGGAGAATGTTGTCGGGCTTGATGTCGCGATGCACGACGCCGCGGCGCGACGCATAGCCGATTGCGCTCCCGACTTCCTCTAGGACGCGCCGGATATCGGCGGGCGGGAGCTTGGTACCGCCACGTAGCATGGCCGCGAGCGAGGGACCGTTAACCAACTTCATGGCGAAGTAAATGACGCGTCCCGCGTCTCCCACACGGTGGATTGGGATGATGTGCGGATGCTCGAGCTGTGCCGCCGTCCGCGCCTCGCGTTGGAATCGTTCGACGAAGCTCTGATCGGCGCTCCGCGAGAGGGGGAGAACCTTGATGGCAACCTCTCGCTCGAGACGTAGCTCGCGTGCGCGGTACACGACCGCCATGCCTCCGCGGCCCAACTCAGCGAGCACGTCGTAGTCTTCCCGTAGTGCAGAGCGGATGATCTCGAGATCTTGGTCGGCGTGAGAGGCGACAGGTGTGACCACGGCCGCGGTGGTCATCAGGTCACTGCCGCAGACGGGACACGTATTCGCGGGCTCCGGGATGAATGTGCCGCACTGCGGGCAGCTCGTTGGAGCCACGGATCCGGGGGAAGTCATGAAAGCAAATATGAACCGTGCCGATGAAAAATGCGCGAGTCGCGAGACTGGGACTCTCGTGAGCCTTCACGCTTGCTTCACATTCTTTGAGAAGGTCGTGCGGCACTATTAAGGACTACTGGAGACCCTAGTGTCCGATTCTCTCGACCGCCTGACAACCGCCCTCGCCGACCGCTACACCATCGAGCGGGAAATCGGTAGCGGTGGGATGGCCACGGTCTATCTCGCCCACGACGTGAAGCACGACCGCAAGGTCGCCGTCAAGGTTCTCCATCCCGAACTCGCGGCGTTAATCGGCGCCGAGCGGTTCCTGAACGAGATCAAGGTCACGGCGAACCTCCAGCATCCACACATCCTGCCGCTCCACGATTCCGGCGAGGCCGATGGCTTCCTGTTCTATGTCATGCCGTTCGTCAAAGGCGAGTCGCTGCGTGATCGCCTGACCCGGGAGACACAACTTTCAATCGAGGATGCTCTCCAGATCACCCAGGAAGTCGCCGATGGCTTGAGCCACGCGCACGACCTCGGTGTGATCCACCGGGATATCAAGCCGGAGAACATTTTGCTGACGGGCGGGCACGCGCTGGTTGTCGATTTCGGTATAGCCAGGGCGCTGACCGAGGCCGGTGGGACCCGTTTGACGGAGACTGGGCTTAGCCTAGGCACGCCGCAGTACATGAGCCCGGAGCAGGCGACTGGAAAACGGGACGTGGACGCGCGGAGTGACGTATACGCATTGGGGTGTGTGACGTATGAGATGTTGGTGGGGGAAACGCCCCACACGGGACCGAATGCGCAGGCGATCGTGGCGAAGGTGCTGACGGAGCCGGTCCGGAGCGTGCGCGAGTCGCGCGAGTTGGTACCGCCGCAAGTAGACTCCGCCATCAGAAAGGCGCTCGCGAAGTTGCCGGCAGACCGCTTCGCGACGGTGCAGCAGTTTGCCGACGGCTTGCGGACGTCAGGGTCAGGGACTTGGGAAGTTGCCAGCCCAACACAGAGCTCCCGGCGGTGGCCAATGCTCTTGGCCTGGAGTCTTGTAGGTGCACTGAGCGTGACGGTCGCTGTGCTCGTACTGTTCCGGCCCGAAGGCTCGTCGCCGAGCGCGGATGGGGTGGTGCGCATGGTGCTCGACCCCGCTCCGGCCGACTCCTTGTCCATTGGCGCCTTTGACACTCAGAGCGCAGCAGAGGCCGACGCGTTGGCGATCTCGACTGATGGGCGACGCATTGCATTCGTCGGTCGTACCGCCGGCGAGATAACTACCCACCTTTTTGTACGTGATCTCGATCAGTTCGAAGCGCGCCGGCTCCCCGAGACCGAATCTGCCAGTTCGCCGTTCTTCTCTCCTGACGGGCAATGGCTGGGGTTCTACAGCTGGCCGGACGGCCG
>JBDHLU010000164.1:0-7252 GCA_039656555.1 Gemmatimonadota bacterium
GGAGACGTACGCACCAGTTTCCGTTCCCGCGTAGAGGAGACCCTGCCGCACCGGATCCTCCCGGATGACCCACGAGTAGTCGTTTTCCCGAATCCCTTTGGTGATGCGCTGCCAGGTGTTGCCGTAGTCCGTGGTCTTATAGAGATACGGCGTGCGATCGCTCACTCTGTGCCGTTCTCCGGAGATATAAATCGTCCCCGGCCGGTGGGGAGATACCTCTATGGCGGTGATCGTAGTCCATTCCGGGAGATCCGGAGGAGAGACGTCCAGCCAACTGTCGCCACCATCTCGCGATACCTGAACGTTGCTGTCGTCTGTGCCTACCCAAAGCTCACCCTCTTGGAGGGGAGACTCGGCGACGGTTCGGATGAGACTCACGTGAAAAAGCGATGACGCGTTGGAACTAATAGGCCCTCCGGATATTTCTCCCATCACGTCCTGGCGGTTCCGGGTGAGGTCGGAACTGATCTGGTCCCAGGCGGTTCCGGGTGAGGTCGGAACTGATCTGGTCCCAGGATTGACCTTCGTCCGTGGATCGGAAGACGTACTGCGCGGCGGTGTAGAGGACGCCGGGGTCGTGCGGCGAGAGGAGTATCGGGAACGAGTAATAAAAACGGTACTTCACGTCTTTGGCGGGCGTTCCGAACACCCACTCGGGCCAAACGCTGATGTGCGGGGCCTGCCCGGTTTCCCGGTCAAAACGGACGGTCCTTGACCTGTCATTCGCGTAGACCACGCTGCCGTCGGGCTTGACTGCCGTCTGCCCGCCCTCGCCGGCCGGGATGGGAAGGTAGTGCGTCCATCCGATGGACCGATCGTCGGTTCGACTTGGAATCCCGATGTGGCCGTTGTCGTTTTGGGAGGCGTAAACCCAGTACGGCTCTTGGTCGTCCACCGCCAGACTGAGAAGGTCGGCGGTGGGCTGGTTCTCGAGGCTCGACCAGGACTCACCCCCGTTCAACGTCACCGAGGCCCCGCCGTCCCCTCCGTTGATCATGCGGCGAGAGTCGTTCGGATCGATCCATAGCGCATGAGGGTCCCAGTTCTCCATGCGTACACGGTTGAACGTCCGGCCCGCGTCCGTGGACTTCAGTAGGCCGGTGATGGGTTGGATATAGACGACGTCGGGATCCTGGGGGTCGGCGGTGATGTGGTTGTAGGAATTGGGGATCTCCAGCTTGCCGGGGTCTTGATGGGTCCTTTGCCACGTGGCCCCGCCGTCATCGGAACGATAGATCCCGCCGTCGCCTTCGTCAGCCTCGATGAACGCATACACACGGTCGGAGCGTGCCGGTGAAATGGATATACCGATCTTCCCGATCAGTCCCTTGGGCATACCAGGGTTACGGGTGATGTCGGTCCAGGTGTCCCCGCCATCCGTGGTCTTAAAAAGTCCGGTGGTGGGGCCGCCGCTCTCTTCGTCCCACGGGTACGTCACGTGATGGTTCAAGGCCGCGATGATCGTCATCGGGTTCGCGGGATCAATCGTCAGATCAACGGCGCCGGTGGTCTCGCCCTTGTACAAGATGCGTTCCCACGTCCGCCCGCCATCCCCGGTTCGATAGACGCCGCGATCCGCGTTGGGGCCGAACATGTCCCCCATGGCGGCCACGTACACGATATCGGGATTGGTTGGATGAATACGAAGCCTGGAGATGTGCCGGGTCTCTCGAAGGCCCACGTTGGTCCACGTCTCTCCACCGTCGGTGGATTTATAGACCCCGTCTCCGGGCGAGATGAATTGCCGTTGCAGCCCCTCACCCGTCCCCGCGAAGATCACATCCGGATCCGAAGGCGATACGTCCAGTGCACCCACCGCAGGGAATGCGAAGAAGCCGTCCGACACGTTCCTCCAATTCATTCCGGCATCGGTGGTCTTCCACACTCCGCCGTGCGCAGCCCCGAAATAGTAGACGAGGGGGTCGTCGGCAACTCCGGCCACCGCAACGACGCGCCCTCCACGGTACGGCCCCACGAACCGCCACTCGACGGCCGAAAGAAAGCCCGCATTCACGCTGGGATACTCGGCAGGCTCGGGGCTCTTCGTGCTGCCCTGACAGGTGGCATCGGTGACACCGCCGGTTAGCGCGACTCCAGCCAGAAGACAAGCGATCGGGATGGTGAACTTCATTGAAGACTCCTGCCTTCATTCGCGAGAAGTTGCCTTGGCGGAAAGTGCAGGAGAGACACGAGAACTGCCAGGACTACCTGTCCGTTGAGTACTCTTTGGGCGGCTCGTTTCCGATGATGCTTCGCGACACGACTGATCTCACGGCCGTTGCGTGGGGGATACACGACACGCTCGTGGTGACGCGGGTTCGGGTGGTGGCAATGATCGCGGGAGTAGGCGTGGCCTACGAATTGGAACGTCGTCCGCGCCTGCGTGGAAGCTCGACCCAACTTTTCTCCTTTTGATCCGCCACTCGCCACCGCGGTCCCTTAGCGACATCTTATCCCATGACCGAGATCACCTCCGGCTATCAGGTAGTTCGACTTTTCTCTGTCCTTGGGAGGACGCCGTGAGAGCCAAACTCTCCGCGCTTTGCTTCACGCTCACCTTGGCCACCGGGCTCAGCGCCCAGCAGGCCACCCGCACCGAGCCCGTCACGGCCATGCGGGACAACGGCACCGGATACCATGCCCTCGTGGGCGCGCGTGTCGTCACGGCTCCGGGTCAGGTTATCGAAAACGCCACGATCGTGATCCGGAACGGGATGATTCAGTCCGTCGGCCGAAACCAGGATCCACCTGCAGGCGCCCGTGTCTGGGATCTGACGGGTCACACCGTGTACCCCGGCTTCATCGATGCACACGCCGATCTCGGCGGGGACTCCGTGCCCGAGGGTGGTGACGTCGGACCGACACACTGGAATCCGCAGGTGCGGGCATGGTTCAGCACCACGGACAACCTCCAGGACAACGAGGAACGGCGTGAGGCGATTCGGTCTCAGGGCTTCGGAACCGTGCTCGTGGTTCCCAAGCTGGGCATCTTCCGCGGCATGGCCTCGGTCGTGAATCTCGGAGACGCCGACGTCCGTGACCGCGTGCTCCGTCCGGACCTCGCCCAGTCGATCGGTTTCCAGCGGTCCGTAGAGTTGGGCAGAACCTATCCCAACTCCGCGATGGGCGTGATCGCACTCTTGAAACAGACCTTGATGGATGCAGACTGGTACAAGCGCGCCTGGGAGACCTATGAGGCGAGCGGCCGGGCGTTTCTGCCGCCTGAGACGAGCGCGGCGCTCGAAGCGCTCGAAAGTGTCATCCAAGGTCAGCAGCCCGTACTCTTCGAGGCCCGTAGTGAAGAGGATTACCTACGCGGCCACCGCCTCGCATCGGACTTCGGTCTCACTCCCTGGTTCCGCGGTAGTGGCCAGGAGTACCGCATCGTGGACGTCCTTCAAGGCCGCACCGATCCTCTTATTGTGCCGGTCAATTTTCCGGACGCTCCCGACGTGGACGATCCCGAAGACGCGTTGAACACCGGCCTCGCTGAACTGCGGCACTGGTACCTCGCACCGGCCAACCCGGCGACGCTCGCGGACGCCGGAGTCGACTTTGCGATCACCACCGACGGTTTGAGTTCCGTCAACGATTTCCTTCCGAACCTCCGTACCGCCGTCGCGCGCGGGCTTTCGCCCGAAACCGCACTGGCTGCGCTGACCACGACACCGGCACGATGGCTCGGGATCGATCGCACTCACGGGACCATCGAGGAGGGCAAGGTCGCCAACCTCGTGGTCAGTGACGGCGATCTCTTCACGGAAAAAGCCTCCGTACGCGATGTGTGGGTCCACGGGGTGGCGTACGGCGTCACCCGGGCTGCGCAGATCGACCCGCGAGGGACATGGACGATCTCCTCCGATGATCGAGGGGGCTTCGAGGCGCAGCTCCGACTCGAGGGCACTCTGAACCGCCTTACAGGCTACATCGACGTCGCACCGGGCGGACGCGTGGAGGAAGGCGTGCGAATCGACATCACCTCGGCCACCGTGGTGGCCGAGACCGGTCGAGTCGAGATTAGCTTCGACGGTGAGTTTCTCGGATTCGAGGGCATGGCGCTCCTCGCTGGTTCGGTCAGCGGTGACAACTTCTACGGCTGGTCTTCCCTCCCCAACGGCGCTAGTCCGTCGTTCCGAGGCTCGCGCACTGAAGCCTTCGAGGGCGACAGTGTTAGCACCGTGGCCACCGAAGTGCCGGAGATCGACCTGCCCTTCATCCGGCCCATGATGGAGTACGGGGTGAGTTCCCTGCCCGACCAACCCGGCGCCGTAATCGTCCGCAACGCGACGGTCTGGACGATGGGACAGCAGGGCCGCCTGGAGAATGCCGACCTTCTGGTCCGAGGCGGGCAGATCGTCGAAGTCGGGAGGGGCCTCAATGCGCCGAGTGGCGCGGTGGAGATCGACGGGACAGGGAAGCACGTCACGCCCGGAATGATCGACCCGCACATCCACTCCGGCGTGAGCAGCGTGAACGAGACCGGCGCGACCATCGTTCCCGAGGTGCAGATGGGGGACGTGATCACGCACAACAATATCTGGATGTACCGGCAGATGGCCGGTGGCCTCACCACGGCCATGATCAAGCACGGCTCCGCCAACCCAATCGGTGGTGAGAGCACCATCGTGAAGATGCGCTGGGGCGGGCTTCCCGAAGAACTCAAGCTCCAGGATGCCCCCCGATTGGTGAAGTTCGCGCTGGGCGAGAATCCGAAGCGTTGTTGCTTCGAGGGCCGCTATCCGGACACGCGGATGGGGACCCAGTCCATCATCCGCGATCACTTCATGGCCGCGCGTGACTACGAGCGCGAGTGGCAGCGCTGGGAGGAGACCGCTGAGGGTCTGCCACCGCGCCGCGACCTCCGCATGGAGGCCATCCTCGACATCCTGAACCAGGAACTGTTGATCTCGTCGCACGGGTATCGGGCCGACGGATACCTCGCCTTGGTCCGCTTGGCCGAGGAGTTCGGCTTCCGGGTTCACACCCTGCAGCACGCGGTTGAAGCGTACAAGCTGGCTCCAGAGCTCGCCGCGTCCGGAGTGATGGCGGCGGTGTGGAGCGACTGGGGCGCGTTCAAGATCGAGGCGTACGACGCCACGAAGTACAACGCCCGGATTCTCATGGAGGCGGGCGTGACGGTATCGCTGCACTCCGACAATGCGCAGATCGCCAGTCGGATGAACTGGGAGGCCGGGAAGCTCTTGCGCACCGGACTCACCGAGGAGCAGGCGCTCACGACCGTCACCATCAACGCGGCCCGGGTGCTTGCCATCGACGACCGTGTCGGTTCGTTGGAATCCGGAAAGGACGCGGACTTCGTGATCTGGAGCGGGAACCCGCTCTCGCAGTTCACGCGAGCGGAGCAAACCTGGATCGACGGGCGGCGGTACTTCTCCCTCGAGCAGGATGCAGCTCTGCGCGAGCAGATTCAGAACGAACGTCAGCAGCTCATTCAGGCGGTTCTCGCGGCCGGTGAAGGTGACGGGAACGACCGGACAAGTGGTGAGGGGGAGACGGAGCGATGATCAAGACAACAAGCGAGCGAGGCATCATGATTTCAGTAGGAACCCGATTGCGGGCAGCGGCCCGGGGGATCACCACAATGGGCGCAGTGCTGGCCCTCGCCCTCGTCGTGGCGCCGAACATATCGGTCGCCCAGGTGAGAATGACGGTGCCGCCTCAGTCGGAGGCGATCGCCCTTCAGGGTGCGACGATCCATACCGTGACCAACGGTGTGATCGAGAATGGCACCATCGTCTTCGAGAACGGGGTGATCACGGCGGTCGGTGCCGACGTGACGATTCCGTCGGGAGCCCGCGTCGTAGACGTCAGCGGCAAGCATATCTACCCCGGCCTGATCGATGCCTACACGACGGTGGGGATCTCGGAGATCGGTGCCGTTGCCATGTCGAATGACGTGCGGGAGGTCGGCGACTTCAATCCCAATATCCGCGCCGAGTTGGGCGTGAACGCCGAGAGTCGGCATATCGGGACGAGCCGCTCGGCCGGGATTCTCACGGCACTGACCACGCCGGGAGGTGGGCTCATCTCGGGGATGTCCTCGGCGATGGCTCTCGAGGGCTGGACCTGGGAGGAGATGTCCATGGAAGGTGCTGCGGCACTGAACGTGAACTGGCCCAACCCCAACCCACGCCGGCGAGGCTTCGGAGGTTTCGGAGGATTCGGCCAGAACGAGGATGAGCAACCGACCTACGCCGAGCGCGTGCAGCAGCTCAAGGACTTTTTCGCCGAGGCTCGTGCCTATCGCGATGCCGTCGAGGCTGGCGAGGAGGTCCGCACCGACTCGCGTTACCAGGCGATGATCCCCGCCCTCAACGGAGACATCCCGGTCATCGTGGCGGCTAACGGTGCCGCGCAGATCAACGACGCCATCACCTGGGCCAGCGCGGAAGGGGTCCGGCTGGTCATCCGCGGCGGAAACGACGCGATCCATGTGGCCGACCGCCTCGCCGCGGAGGAGATCCCCGTCATCCTGACTTCGACGATGGATGCGCCGGGCCGCGCTTACGAAGGGTACGACGGGGCCTATCGGCGTGCGGCAGACCTCTACGAGGCCGGCGTGAAGTTCGCGATCTCCGGCGGGTCAGGCGCGCTCGGCACCGATCGTCTCGGGTACGAGGCGGGCGTCGCCGTGGCATTCGGGCTACCGGAGGAAGAAGCACTCAAAGCGGTCACGATCAACGCGGCCGAGTTCATGGGCCTCGACGATCGGATCGGATCGCTCGAGCCAGGGAAGCACGCCACGCTGTTGATCACGACCGGCACACCGATCAACATGACCAGCGATATCGAGCAGGCCTACATCCAGGGACGTGAGCTCGATATGAACGACATACAGAAGCACTTCTTCGAGAAGTACATGACGAAGCTCAGGCAGCTGATGCCGTTCGTGATGTAAGAACGTTCACGCCGTGCGGGTTGATCACCCTACGCGCAGCGGCGCGCGGGTTTCCGTCGCGAGTACTCTTTCCCGCACTGGCGGCACATCGTTGTCGCGCTTTGGGGCATGGTTCAACATTACACCCGGGCAGTCAAACATCAGTCAACTCAGTGGTGGGTGCTGGTACCGCCGTGATGTGACCGGACCGCAGGCAGAGCGGCGCTACGCGTCAGCAGCAATCGCTGGTTAGAACGCGACCGCCCCTTATCCGAACCTCAGGAATCCACGAACCCCAGCCACGGCCCCCGCAATCGCGATCAGGCTCACAGTAAGCAGCAAGACATGAAAACG
>JBDHLU010000165.1:0-6840 GCA_039656555.1 Gemmatimonadota bacterium
CACTCGCCGTCTATCTCTTGGACGACGTCGTCAAACAGCCGCCTTTCCGGTGGCAAGAGGCCGTCGACTGTCGCCGTCTTGTAGTTCGCCAGGTACAGGTCCAGATCGCCATCGCCATCTACGTCGGCGAGCGTACTCGTCGTAGATCCGGCGGAAGATTGCAATCCGACAAAGGTGGAGTCCTCCTGGAATCGCCCGGAGCCGTCATTGAGGAAAAGACGGTTGGGTCCGCCCAAAGCGTTGGCCAGCAGGTCGAGATCCCCATCGCCGTCCACGTCTGCCAGCGACACGCCCGTCGTGGGGTTGTCTGGAATGGCGACGCCCGCGGCCTGGGCGCTGTCAGCGAATCGGAGGTTTCCCAGATTGATGTAGAGGGCGTTCGGGCCGTCGATTCGGCCCAGGTAGACGTCGAGGCGTCCATCGCCGGTCACGTCGCCAATCGCGACCCCAGAACCGTGGGCGAGGTGCCGGTTGGCAAGCAAATCCACGTCGGTGACGTGGTTGGTGAATTCGAGACCGGTCCGGGCGGAGCCGAGGAGTCGAAAACCGGCGTCACCCCGGCGAGACCCGCTCAGGTCGCGCCAGCGGTAGCCCTCGGCCTCCTGCCATTCAGGTGATGCCTGGCACGCACTTACGGCAAGGAAGCCAAGCGCCAGGGCTTGGAGGGGAGGGAGAATCCGCGGGCGGGCGAGCGGGGGGGCCGTTTCCTGTTCCCCTCGAAGTGGCTTTTTCATGGCGGCCGAATCTTACACCGGGGGGGAGCACAAGGTACCCTGATGGGCTTAACTAGTTGGTGTGTAACAGGTTGTGGGAATCGGTCAGGGCTTTGTTAGAAAGGCCCGATCTGTCTTGACAGGTCCGGTTACCATGCCGTACCTTGACCCAGCGCTCAATATTCGCATTTTAGGGCGCTCTGGGATGCCCGTAGTTGGGGCTACCGGAAATGATGGACCGAGGCGACGCACCCCGAAATGGTGGCCAGGTGGCTCCTTGCGGGGGTTGTTCCGCTTCCACACATTTGTGGTTCTTGGCGCTGGCCCCTCTATCAGTACCAGTGCCAGGACAGACTGACAACGAGAGTATCACAGGGACTTCTTTGTTCGGAGTGAGTTTTTTTGTGGATGCACGCCGACAAGAAAGAAAGAAGGATGTATCACCGTTTTATACGAGCCTTTTCCTCATTAGGAGGGTTTTATGATTCGTAGCTGGTTGTATCGGAGCGGTACGGGCTTAGCCCTGGCCGCACTCACCCTGCTCTTCACTGCGGGCACTGCGTTTGCGCAGACGTCCCGTATTGAAGGGACCGTACGCAGTGCTCAGACCGGTGATCCGGTTACGGGCGCGAGCGTGTCGGTGGTTGGCACGAGCCTAACCGGAACGACGAATGAGAATGGCTATTACGCCATCGACAACGTCCCGGTTGGCACGTACAACGTGAGGGTGAACGTCATTGGCTTCCAGCCGGTGACTATTACCAACCAAGTCGTGTCGGCCGGTCTGCCGACGACGGTCAACTTCTCGGTACGCGCCTCGATTCTTCGAATCGAAGGTGTGGTTGTAACGGGTGTTGCCTCGCAGACCGAAGTGGTCAAACTGCCGTTTACGGTTGACCAGGTTTCCGCCGAAGACTTGCCTGTGCCACCGCAGACCGCCGCGGAGTCGATCCGAGGCAAGGTTGCAGGTGCGCGGGTCATTCGGGGTGAAGGAACTCCGGGTGAAGGTACCGTGAGCGTTTTGCTTCGCGGTACGACGTCGATCAGCGTCACGGGGCGCTCGAATGAGCCGCTGTACGTGGTTGACGGCGTGATTCTCGGTTCATCCATGGTTGACGTCGACGCGCTCAATATCGAGTCGATCGAGGTCGTAAAGGGTGCTGCCGCGGCGGCGTTGTACGGTGCTCGCGCTGCCAATGGTGTGGTGTCGATTACGACCGCTCGTGGTCGTGACATCCCCGAAGGCGACACGCGGATCACGTGGCGTTCCGAGTTTGGGAGCAACAAGATCGAGAACCAGATCGATCAGTCGCAATCCCACTGGTACACCCTGGCCGATTGTTCCACGCACGTAGCCTCCTCGACGGGTACTTGTATTCGAGGCTCCACGGCTGGGGCGTCGGACACGTCGGTTGCGCCGGACGATCGCGCGTTTAGCACACGGCGGACGAGCTGTCCGGCGAACTCGATCAACTGTGACCCGTTGAACCCGGGCGTCGGCTTCAATCCCGACGTCGACAATGTGGCTGCGGTATGTGCCGCGGGCACGGTGGAAGGCGCGGACTGCTTGGCCACTGGCTTCCAGTACGCCGTCGCGGACAATGCTTTCACGGGTACGACGTACGACAACCTCGACCGGTTTTTCGACCCAGGTAGCTTCTACACGCACACCATGGGTATTTCTCACCGGACGGGGACGACGAATTTCCTGGCTTCGTTCCATGAAACGAACGAGACGGGCATCGTCGATGGCCTCGATGGGTACCTTCGTCGTGGCGCGCGGATCAACGTCGATCACCAACTTGGTGGCAGCTTCGACTTCTCCGCCAGCGCGTTTTACTCACAGTCCAAGCGTGACGACCCGGGTGGTGGTGTTAACCCGTTCTACGGCTTGAACTTCTATCCCATCGACGTTGACCTGCTCGAGCGCTACACCGTCGCGCAGTCGAACGTGGATGCGGGTACGGGGTCACTGCGTGACTCCAACGATGTCTTGGTCAACCCTGACGAGTTGATCGTGGAAGAAAACCCGATGTACTCGGCCAGGAACGCAGAAGTAGACATCGAACGCTCGCGCGTGCTGGGTAATTTCCGGCTGCGTTGGCGTCCGGCCGAAGTGTTCGACCTTGAGGCAGACTTCTCGTTCGACCGGTTCGACGGCAACAACACCACGTTCAACTTCGTGGGCTTCCGGACCATCGATGCGAGTACGCTCAATAAGGGCCGGTATACCAAGAACAACAGCACCCAACAGGCCATCAACCTGTCGGGAACGGCAGCGTACAACAACAGCTTTGGTGATTTCAACATGATCGTCAAAGCTCGTGGCTTGCTGGAGCGTGCGAAGACCAATTCGTTCTTCGCGACCGGGCGTGACCTGGCCGCCGACGAAGTGCGTGACTTGGACGTGCTGCAGGATCAGACCTTGTTGGACGTCGGATCCTCGAGTACAGAGATTCGGTCGCTCGGGTACTTCGTGAGTACTCAGTTCGACTACGCTGACAAGTACATCGTCGACGCCCTCGTGCGTCGGGATGGTTCGTCCTTGTTCGGCGCCGACGAGCGCTGGAACACGTACTACCGCTTGAGTGGTGCGTGGCGCCTGTCGCAGGAAAACTTTTGGCCGTTCTCGTTCCTCGACGAGTTCAAGCTTCGTGCGTCGGTAGGAACGGCGGGTGGTCGTCCTTCGTTCAGCGCCCAGTACGAGACGTTCAGTGTCAACGGTGGTATCATCTCGAAGGGCGTGCTCGGGAACTCGTTCCTGAAGCCCGAGTTCGCGAAGGAGACCGAAGTCGGTGTCGACATGTTGATGTTCGGCCGGCTCAGCTTGACCATCACGTACGCGAAGAGCGACGTCTCCGACCAGATTCTCCAGGTTCCCCTGACGGGTTACTTCGGATACAGCAGCCAGTGGCGTAACGCTGGAACGCTGACCGGCAGCACGTGGGAAGGCACACTTCAGTGGGCCGTGATTCAGAGCCCCTCGTTCAGCTGGAATCTCAACTTCGTAATCGACCAGACTCGCCAGAAGATCACCCAGTTCGACCTTCCGGCATACAGACATGGTCCTCTGTCGCTCTTCTATGTGCGGGATAACGAGCCTGTTGGTGAGATGTACGGCTCGGTGTTCGCGTCGACCTGTCAAGAGATTTGGGATGGTTCGGCATTCGCGTACACGGACGATTCCTGCCTGAGTTCCAACGGTGGTGCGTACCAGGTCAACGACGAGGGCTTCCTCGTTCCGGTTGGTACTGGCAACAGCTACCAAGATGGTCCGACACAGAACTACTTCGGATCGAAGATCACCATCGATGGTACTCAGTATGATTGGGGCTTGCCGTTCGAAGGCTGGGCCTCGGTGCCGAACCCGGCAACGGGCGCGAACGACACCACGAACTTCCGCCCCATGGGGAACACCATCCCGGATTTCAACTGGGGTTTGGCTAACACCTTCCGTTTCGGCGGCTTCCAGCTCTACGCGCTGTTTGACGCGCAGGTCGGTGGAGACATCTACAACAACACCAACCAGTGGGCTGCCCGCGAGAACAACGCGAATTGGGTAGACCAGGGTGGCAAGGCCGACGGCGACAAGAAGTCGCTCGACTATGCGCAGAGGCTCTACTTCGTCAACTCAAACAACAATTTCTTCGTGGAAGACGGGTCGTACATCAAGTTCCGCGAGTTGTCGCTTCGTTACACGTTCAATCGGAACATGCTCGAGCCTCTGTTCGGGAACTTCATCAAGCGGGTCAGCCTGTCGATCATCGGGCGTAACCTCCTGACGTTCACGGACTACCAGGGCTACGATCCTGAGGTTTCGAGTTCGAACGGTGCGGGCGCGGTCTTCCGGGTGGATGAGTTTGAATACCCGAACTACCGTACCTTCACGGGTGCAATCGAGATTGAGTTCTAACCAAGCGGATCTTTTGGGGGTGCGGGAGGGTCTATCCTTCCGCATCCTAGATCCCGTTTAGGAGGAAAACAGTATATGAAATGGTTACAAGCAGGATCAGCAGCCCTGGTGGTTCTTGCCCTTGCGGGGTGCAAGAGCTTCGAAGGGCTGACCGATCTCGAAGTCACGAACCAGAACGCGGCTGACAGAGCGCGCGTTCTGGCGTCCTGGGGTGACAACGAGAACTTCGTGTTTGGGTCGTTCAACGCCCTCTTCGAAGCGTATTCCAACGGCCATCCGGCGCAGGCTTTGACGGTGATGGCCGATGAGGGTACGCTCTCGTGGGGCAACCACGATGCGCGCGTGTTGGGCTCGGAGCCTCGCTCCCCCTTCAACAACAGCCCATCGTATAGCTACAACAACCACGCGGAAACACCGTGGTACGGGACGTACGAAGGCCTCTCGAACACGTACGATGGTCTCAAGGCCGTCAACGAAGACACCACGGGTATCGCCTGCGTCGAGGTCGACTGCGATCGGCTCTTCGCGTACGGTAAGTTCGTCCAAGGTATGGGCCACGGTATGTTGGCGCTCTACTTCGATTCAGCCTTCGTGCTGGACGAAACGATCGATCTGTTCGACGCCGACGGTGCTGTAATTGATCAGCCGTTCGTGCCCTACCAGGTCATGTGGGATTCCGCCGTCAGTTACATGAACCAGTCGCGCACCTTGGCGGCAGGTGGTACGTGGACCATGCCCGACGGTATATTTGGCGGAGTCGGCAATCGTTGGAATGGTGATGATTTGGCCTCAGTGGCGAGTTTGTGGCTGGCACAGCGTTGGCCGCAAGTTGCCCGCTCGTCCGCAGAGCGCGACGCGCTTCCGTGGAACTTGATCCGGGGCCACGTTACCACGGGTCGGATGGCTGGTTTGGGCGACATCTTCCTAGAAGGTGACGGCTGCGACCAGTGGTGCAACGACTTCTTGTACTTCTCCCAGATCATCACGTCTACGACGTGGAACCGGGCGGACTACAAGACGATCGGTCAGTATGATGAAAACTCGACGGCCGGCAACGGCACGTACGGGTACGTGGACTGGCTGAACGAAGCCATCCCCGCCCGTAACGATTTCCCCCTGGTCGGTCACCCGGATGAACGCATCGTAGGCGCCGGGGACACCGACGGAACCACCGATGGTTCTGACTTCGTCTACGGCGGTTCGTCGCGCTTCCCGTCCAGCCGGGGCACGTACCACTACTCGATGTATTCCGCGAGCAAGTACCAGGCTTACCCGCCCAGTGAGGCGGGCCCGATGCCTTGGATCATGGCGGTGCACATTGATCTAACCGATGCCGAGGGTGATCTGCGTCTTAACGGCGTATCAGCGAGTGTCACCGATGCCATCGACAACTCACGTGTGAACCGAGGTGGTTTGCCGAGTCTTGCTGGGGCGACTGCCGCTGTCGCGATGGACGCCATCATCTACGAGCGCAGGATCGAAGACAATCAGACCTGCCACGGTTGCGCGTACTTCAACCGGCGTGGTGAAGGTGCCCTTGCCAACTCGCAGGGGTACACGGGGAACGATCCTGATGGTAAGCCGGGTGGCTTCGACAAGGACGGCAACCCCATTCAGCATCACCAAGGCTTGGTCGAGGGTACTCCTCGTCACTTCGCGCCTCCGGGCAAGGAGCTCGAGGTTTTGCAGGTTGGTATCTGGACGTACGGCGGCGTAGGAGCTGAAGGTCCTACTAACAGTAGCCGTGCACCAACGAACGCCGCATCGTACGATCGTGCGGCGGCTCGGACCTACTCGATCACGGCGTTCTACGTTCCCGTGGAAGAAAGTCTCCGCAACAAAGCTGAGCGGGCCAGCCGGAGCAAGGCGCTGGTGCGGTACGTTCAGTAGTAGATTGACGTAGAGCAGGTCTCTGTAGTTCGGCGGCGGCGCCTTCGGGCGCCGCCGCTTTTTTTAGGTTCATCCGGGAATTCCGGGAAACGCCACACGTCCTAAAGGACGTCGCGTCTTTCAAGACGCGTCACCGCGTAGCGGCGCCAAGCCGACGGTTCACCGTCGGGACCCCACCGCCACCCTCCACCCCAGAATCGTCCCGCACCGCGCGGTAATCCAATTCGACGCCGCGCGGTTGATCCATGGCCCGGTGTTCGGTCTCGACCACCGTCGCAATGTGTTCGAACGAACCGCCGTCACGCCGGCCGTTCGACTCCTCCT
>JBDHLU010000166.1:0-6811 GCA_039656555.1 Gemmatimonadota bacterium
GAGCATAGGAGACTCCCATGCGGGCGTCGCTAACCTCCCGAGCGGCTTTTGTGATCGCGCTGTGTGTCATTCCGCGGTCGGTCGTAGGTCAGTGGCCGAATGGGATATCCGTGGACCAGACGCCGCACAATCTGCGGGTGCCGGCCACGAGCACCGAGCCCGACATGGCCGGGCTCATTCGTGATTATGGGGACGTGTGCGTGTACTGTCACTCCCCGCACGACGGACCGACGTGGAGTGGGTCTCCGCGCGCTCCATTGTTCAACCGACCGCGCCCCAATGCGGGCTATCGGATGCCGGAGTGGGACCAATCACGGATGCAGCAGGATCCGTCACCGTCGAACAAGTCTCGACTTTGCCTCTCGTGTCACGACGGGACAGTCGGTTTGGACGACATTCTCAACATGCCCAACACCTACACCGGGCCGGGTCCGGCGAATACCTCGATCGAAGAATGCGAAGACTGCCACGAAGACGGGGACCCAATCGATTGGGAGGGCGTCTATTTCAAGCCCGACGACATGCGCGATCAACACCCGTTTTCGGTCTTGTACGATCCGTCACAACGACCCGGGCAGTTCAATCCCGCGGTGGGCGGGTCCGTTGGAGGCCTCCCTCTGTTTGGCGGCAAGGTCGAATGCCTGACGTGTCACGAACCGCACTCGCAGCGGTACAAGTTCTTTCTGCGGCAGAGCAACGCCGGGCAGTCCCTTTGTTTGGTGTGCCATACATCCATTCCGGCTGATCCGGTACATCCGATTCCATGATGACGCGTGCCAGCCGGTGTTGGGCCCTTGGGATGATTCTCGTGGCTTCGACTGGGTGTCGGAAGGC
Organism: Gemmatimonadota bacterium; assembly: GCA_039656555.1. Classification (GTDB taxonomy): domain Bacteria; phylum Gemmatimonadota; class Gemmatimonadetes; order Gemmatimonadales; family GWC2-71-9; genus CAMYLY01. Next base: position 835 of record JBDHLU010000166.1, read on the forward strand.
CCTTTCGACTGTGTTTGACATCCCGCCGCCATCACGATCGGCAGAGGCCCCTGCGGGTCCCGCCCAGATCGCTGCCGTGACGATTCCCGAAGAGACGGGACCTCCGCCCACTATCGAGGGGACTCTCGATCCAGACACGGTGTTGGCCATGCTGCCGAGGGATCACGCCGGCAATGTTGATTGGGTTCAGGCGTTGCGCACCCAGATCACGAGGCCACGTCCAACGGCACCAGGCAAGAGCGTGGCCGCAACCGACTTGCGGTTTGGGTTCGACTTTCTGTTTCCGGGGCCCGATACAACGTACGACGCTTTCTTCGCACATTCGGTGCACACTGAACAATTGGCGTGTGCCCAATGCCATCCGCGCATTTTCCCCTATCGGGGTACGACGATCACGATGGCGGACGTGTTTCAAGGCAAATTCTGCGCAGAGTGTCATGGCAAGGTGGCATTCCCGATCGCCACGGGATGCGAGCGGTGTCACCAACGCCTTTCCATGCCGCCGGACCGGGCGCAGCCCGAGCTGTTGGGTACCCTCGTGATGGGGCGGGTCACCGACGATTCCGGTGCGGCGGGGGGGTTGGAGGTGGCGGCGCTTCCACCGGCGGTATTCCCACATTGGGTGCACCGCATTCGGTATCAGTGTAAAGCGTGCCACATGGAGTTGTTTGAGCCCAAGCTCGGCGCCAACGAAATCACCATGCGGGATATCGGAGAGCAGCGAGCCTGCGGCGTTTGCCACAACGGTGACACCGCATTTCGGGCTTCGATCGGGAATTGCCAACGTTGTCATCTTCCGCTCGACGAGCCGGGTGGATAGGGCGACCCATGCGTTGGTGGCGACCCCTAGCGTTGGCTGGTCTGTTCTGGGCCCGACCTGTCGAGGCGCAATTCATCAAGATGTCCGGCGGGCAGCTCAGTGGCCGGTTCGAGGCCGTGCAGTCGAACGAGCCGTCCGCAAGGTCGACGGCCGTAACCGAGTATCGACTATGGTTTGAGCTTCCTGTACAGGGTGCGATTTTCGATTCGAAGATTCTTGCGTACGACGTCAAATTGAAACCGGTATTCCAGCGACGGTATCAGGATGGATATGCGGAACCCTTGGCTGGAAAGACGCTGGATCTCGCGTTTGGTGTGCGGCTGTTACCACGGAAGTTCGTGAGCTTCAGTCTTGCTGGAAGCCGAGGGTCGGGCTCGACCAGCGGCGGTTTTGGAAGTGCCCGAGATTTTCAGGTGTCGAACCTCCGGGCCAATCTCCACATCCGTTTCAAACCGCTCCCAATCCAAGTTGCCTATTCTCGCGGAGCTGTGAGCGAGTCTTGGCGCAATCTTCCCGGCCAAGTGCCGTTGCTGACTGAGAACTCACGGCGCGAGTTGTGGCTACTCGCCAGCAACTCCAAGACGAGTGTCATGGTCCGACGCCTCATCTACGACGATCTCGTCGAGGTATCCGACCTTCAAACATGGAGCGTCCTGCTCACCAACATACAGCGATGGGGAAAGGGAAGTGACCTCAACAGTCGATACGACTATGCGGATCAGCAGGGGCGAACGGACGCCAACCGCAAGCTTTGGTCCGAGCGACTCCACTTACAGCATACGACGTGGTTGTCATCCGATCACACGTTCCGCCGAATGACGAATCGGTTGAATGGCAATACTCAGGTGTCGTCAACCTCCTGGTCGACCGGATTCGACGCACGAATCGGACGACGGGTGTCGGTCGGAGCGCAGTTGGCCCGGTCGACCGCAGGGTTCGATAGGAGTCGTCAATCGATCCTGACGGCGACACCACGAGTTGGGGCAAACTTCCGTATTTCGCCGAAGCTTCGGGTGCGGGCTTCGGTGCTTGGCGGGATCGAATGGCGTCAGGGCGGGACGGGTGGAACGGTTCCGGTCGTTGACGAGGCCCACCAGGTGCAACCCAATCGGAGTTTTACCCTGGACCAACCCAACGTAGTTGCGTCGTCGCTGACGCTCAGCGACCCGGCAACGAGCAATGAGTTTCTGCGGGGCATCGATTATGTCGTAATGCAAACCGGCGTATTCTTGCGCATCGACGTGCCACCGGGCAGTCGTATTCAGGTGGGGCAGACGGTGCTGGCAAGCTATCAGTTTCAAGTACCTCAGGAAGTCAACAACCGCGCGATTCGCTTTGACTACGACGTGTCGGTGCATTGGGGGCATTTGACCATCCACCACGGCCGGTCACTGCGATCCAGTGAGCGCCCGCCTGTGCTGGGAAACGCAGTAGGCATCTCCGATTTCGACGAGATGCGGACCACCGCGCGATGGTCGAGCGGAACCCCGCTCGGTTACTTTACTGTCGACGCAGGACTCCGATGGTCGGAGCGGCAGAGTCACCGAACCAATTCGGCCGATGCATCAGCCCAACTTGTCCTGCCACCGCTCGCCCGGCTCCAGCCGACCATCGGCTCCACCTGGAGCGCGACGGAGACGGACACGGTCATGATCCGTTCCTGGTCGCTCGATGCCGGTGCCGAGTGGATGGCGATGCGCGGTCTCGTCTTGCGTGCCACGGTGTCAGGATTCTATTGGTACCAGGCCGGAACCCCAACCCAGCGATTCTTGTCTGCGACGCTTACCGCCGATTGGAGATTTAGGGGTATTGCGGTTGGCCTCCGCGCCGAGCATCACCGGCGAGAGTTCTTGCGGCGCCAACACACGAGCCGGCTGAGCCTCCAGTTGGTGCGATACTTCTAGGTTTGGGAGGGAAGGTCACATGAAAGGTCGCAATCAGGTGATCCTGCGAGTTGCAGTGCTATGGTCGGTGGGGATTCCTGGTTCCATCACGGGTCAGGAGCTTGTCGACACGCTGCGCGTCGTGTATGCACCCGACGTTATGGAACCGATTCGTCGCGACGCTCCCGCGCACGTCGTCATCCAACTCGAAGCCCATGAACTGAAGATGGAACTCACGAATGGTGTCGAGTACGAGTACTGGACCTTTGACGGGCACGTGCCGGGTCCGTTGCTCCGCGTTCGGCAGGGTGACATCGTTGAACTGCATCTCCGGAATCGCCCCGATAGCAGGATGCCGCACAACATCGACCTCCACGCCGTCTCTGGGCCGGGCGGTGGCGCCTCCGCGTCGTTCGTCGCACCAGGGCAAGCAACCTCGTTCACTTTTCATGCGAGGGTGCCTGGTCTGTATGTCTATCACTGTGCGACCGCCCCAGTGGGGATGCACATTGCCAACGGGATGTACGGATTGATACTCGTTGAGCCCCCCGAAGGGTTGGGTCCAGCCGATCGCGAGTACTACGTGATGCAGAGCGAGTTCTACACGGATGGCGCTTTCGGTGACGCTGGCCTGCGTCACTTTTCGATGCAGAAAGCGTTGGATGAGCGCCCAGACTACGTGGTATTCAATGGCTCCGTCGGTGCCTTGTGGCGCGATCGGGCACTGACTTCGAATGTGGGCGAGCGCGTGCGGATCTTTGTTGGTAACGCCGGCCCGAACCTGACGTCGTCATTCCACATCGCGGGGCAACCGTTCGACGCCTTTGACGGCACTCTGGGAAGTGTATCGCAAAACCAAACGGTCTTGCTCGCTCCGGGGAGTGCTGCCATCGTGGAAATGATGCCAGAGGTGCCGGGCACCTACGTCCTTCTCGACCACGCGATGTTCCGCGCCTTCAACAAGGGTGCGATTGGCCAACTCATCGTTCAAGGGGAAGCGTTGTCGGCGGGATACCGTGGCAGGATCGCGGACGACGTGTACCTGCTCGAGGGGTCGGTGATTCAAACCCTCCCCAAGGACACGGTAGTAGAGGCGGTTGCGCTCACGACCGCCGAGCGAGTCGAACGGGGTCGTCGCGTGTATGAGCACACGTGTGTTGCGTGCCATCAAGCCGATGGGCGAGGGGTGTTGGGGTCGTTCCCCCCGTTGGCCGGAGCCGACTTCTTGAACGCAGACCCGGAACGCGCTGTCCGGATAGTGTTGAACGGGCTGGAAGGGCCGATCGTCGTGAACCAGTTGACGTACAATGCCGTCATGCCCGCCCTCCGGCTCACTGACGACCAGATCGCGGACGTGCTGACCTACGTGTACTCCGACTGGGGCAACATGGGGTTTGTGGTCTCCCGCGACCTCGTCCGCAGGATCCGTCTTTGCCCGTGGTGTGAGGAGGGGAACCGGTAGTAGACGATCGTCGCCGCGACCACCCGGCAGTCGTTGACATTGTGGCGCGTCGTGGTTTCCGTCTGTTCCGGTCCAGCTTATGCAAAAAATCCCTCCCGTACTCGTTGCACTCTCGTTAGCGCTCTCGCAAGCTACCGCGCCCACTGCATGGATCGAGCACGAGGCGTACGCCATGGGCACGCGTGTGCACATGGTAATCGGGACCAACGACCGCAGCCTCGGTCGAGACGCCGTTCAGGCGGTGCTGGAGCAGATCGCAAATGCCGAGCGGCTCTTGAGCAGCTGGACGGCATCGAGCGAACTCGGGCGGTTCAATCAATCGGTACCGAACAAACCCGTCCAGCTCACGGTCTCGTTGTTCTCGGTGCTCGAGGAGGTGTCACGTTGGGTGGAGCGGACGGATGGCGCCTTCGATCCTGGCATCGGCCCACTCATCGATGCGTGGGATCTCCGTGGATCGGGCCGCCATCCGACCGCATTGGAACTCGACGTTGCCCGACGAGGTTCCGGGATAGAGAACTTTCGCCTCGACTACGCCGGGCGGTCGGCGACGAGGCCCTCCGACGCCGCGTGGATCGATGCGGGTGCCTTCGGCAAGGGGTATGCATTACGGAAGGTTCGCGCGACACTCTTGGCCCTCGGTGTTCGCTCGGCCACCGTCAATCTCGGTGGACAGATCCTCCTGATTGGATCCGATTCGAGCGGGACGGCGTGGGAGGTTGGGATCGCACATCCCCGTCATCGGGATCAACCGATCCGCTCGTTATGGGTGGCGGATGCGTCGGTCGCGACGACCGGACAGTCGGAGCGCTATGTGTCCGTTGACGGGAGCGACGTGGGTCATGTTCTGGATCCCCGGACGGGACAACCCGTGCCTGCGTGGGGCAGCGTCACCGTGGTAACCCAAGATCCTGTCGAAGCAGACATCCTGGCTACGGCCCTCTTCGTTCTCGGCCGCGACGAGGCCATTGCGTGGAGCGAGCGGCACGACCTCGCCGTGGTGATCGTGGCCGAACGGGGCGATGGGACCTTTGAGGTGACGGTGACGGAGGCGGCCCGTTCGCACGAGCGTCCAATTCGGCACTACTAATAATAGGAATACGCGAAATGACGACATATCGAATTCTCGCAGCCGTCGTGATCATCGCTGTGATTGCGTCTCCGGCCGCCTCACAACAGGCCGACTCGGCCCGGTTGGCGGAGTTGGAGAAGCAAATGGAAGCGTTGACCCGCGAGCTGGAGCGGTTGCGGCTCGGCGAGGACGTCGCCGTTTCGGTCGATACCTCGGTGCTTGGATTTGCGCCGGCGGCCTCGAAGGTGTATCGCATCGACCGTGGCGTTTCACTGGGTGGGTACGGCGAACTGCTTTATGAGCGATTCAACAGCAGCCGGCAGGATGGATCCACCTCCGGCAAAACCGATCAGTTAGACGCACTCAGGGCCGTGCTGTACGTAGGGTACAAATTCAGCGATCGATTCTTGTTCAACTCGGAACTCGAAGTCGAGCACGCTTCGACCGGTCAGGCCGGATCGGTGTCGATGGAGTTCATGTACGTCGACTACCGATTGGCGGAGGCGTTTGGGATCCGGGCGGGGCTACTGCTGATCCCGATGGGTATCGTCAACGAGCTGCACGAACCCACGACGTTCATGGCGACCGAGCGTCCCGAAACAGAGCGTCGCATCCTCCCTACCACGTGGCGTGAGAACGGAATCGGAATCTTCGGCGAGGCGGCCGGCTTGTCGTATCGCGCCTACCTCGTAAGCGGATTCGACGGCGTTGGAGGAGGATCGTCCAAAGCGTCCGGGTTT
>JBDHLU010000167.1:0-6807 GCA_039656555.1 Gemmatimonadota bacterium
ATCGTGGCGAACTGCGCTTCCTCCACCGCATTCATCTTTTCCTTCTTAGCACGGTGAATGCGCCGTTCGACCAGGTCGAGATCGGCCAGCAGGCACTCGGCGTTGAACGCGTCGAGGTCGGCGATAGGATTCGGATCCCCCTCGACAGCAGGATTCACAAAATCTCGCAGCACCAAGCAGAGCGCCTCTTGGTCTCGGATCTGTTGCAAGGCCTTCGACGAAAGCCCCTTGTTCTCCGCTCCGTACTCTCCCGGGATGTCGCAGAACATCATCTCGGCGTACGTGGTTTTTTTCGGGGAGAAGACCTTACTGAGCTTGTCGATGCGTTCGTCGGGCACCTTCACAATGCCAAGCCGGACTTCGCCCCCGAATCCGACCGGCGCATCCTGCCCGGTCATGGTGTTGAAGACGGTGGTCTTGCCCGAACCGCCAAATCCTACTAGGCCAATTTTCATTGTGGGAAACGATCTCTGTCTTTGGGTTTTCTGGGTGTTGGATGCCGGGGGCTGAAATTAACCAATCCCGCAGGTTCCAGCACCTGGCTTGGCCGATGGCACACTCCGGGATCTAACCATGCCCCATCCGGACGGTACATTCTTGCCCATGGACTACGGCTGGCTCTCGCTCATCCCGCCGCTGCTCGCCATCGGCCTCGCATTCCTCACGCGGGACGCGGTCTTCTCCCTGGCCGCGGCCTGCCTCGCGGGCGTGCTGCTCATGGGACAAGGGCTCGCGGGGTTCCCGGAGCTGCTCACGACGGCGCTCGGCAACCGCGAATTCATGTGGATCTGCCTGGTGGAGATCTGCATCGGGATCCTAGTTGCGTTCTACCAGCGCTCTGGTGCAATCCGCATGTTCGCCAGCCGAGTCACGCGTCTCACGACCAACCGGAAAGACACGCAGACCTTGGGGTGGGGCTTGGGGCTCTTCATTTTCTTCAGCGACTACTTCAGCCCGTTGTTCGTGGGGCCGGTAATGCGGGAGATGACCGACCGCAGTCGCATCTCGCGGGAAAAGCTCGCCTACATCTGTGACTCCACGTCAGCGCCGGTGAGCGTGATGATCCCGATCACCGGATGGGCCGTTTTCATCAGCGGCCTCCTGGTCGGTATGGGCCCCGCCGAAACCTTGGGTGACGCCATGGCGCTGTTCATACGGTCGATTCCATTCAACTTCTACGCGATTCTGTCGGTCGTGATGGTCCTGCTCATCGCGCGCGGGGTAATTCCCGACTTCGGACCCATGCGGCGCGCCGAGCAGAGGGCAATGGAGACCGGCGTTGCGCTGCGGCCCGGCTCGGCTCCGATGATGAGCAAAGAATTGACCGACCTCCAGCCGTCAGAGCGCGGCCGCCCCGGGTTGTTGCTCAACTTCGTGACGCCGGTCGCCATCGTGATTGCGGTGAATGGCGCGACGTTCGCGATGACAGGGCGGGCCCAGGTGCTCCAAGGATTCATGCTCGCGACCGTGGTGTTGGGCATCACGATGTACTTCCAGAAAGTCGATAACCTTCGCGGCCTAATGCAGGCGAGCCAGGCAGGGATCAAAGGCGTGATGCCCGCCGTGATGATCCTGGCCCTCGCGTATGCGATCAATAGCGTGAGCCGGCAGATGGGCACCGCAGAGTATGTCGTGGAAGTCACCAGCGGATGGTTCACTCCAGTGCTCCTCCCACTCCTCGCGTTCGTGCTGGCCGCGTTCGTGAGCTTCGCAACCGGCACTTCATGGGGCACGTTCGCGATCATGCTGCCTATCGCAGTGCCCATGGCATTCGAGTTCAGCGGCGGAGACGTGACAACGTTGGTGCTCGGCACCATCGCGGCCACACTGGGCGGTGCGGTTTTCGGGGATCATAGTTCCCCGCTATCGGACACCACGGTCCTATCGTCGCTCGGAAGCGCGTGCGATCACATGGATCACGTGAAGACGCAGATGCCATACGCTATGACCGTGGCTTTCGTCGCGGCCGTGGGTTACGTGGCCCTCGGATTGTTCTAGGATGTATCGGTGACCACGGCGACTCGTACGCCTACATCAGTTGAATGCGCGTTTACATCAGTTGAGTGCGCGTTTACATCAGACAAAGGCACGTTTACATCAGACCAAGGCACGTTTACATCAGACCAATGCACGTTCGCATCAGCCGAGTGCGCGTCTACATCAGCCCTTGGTGCGCGTGCAACAGGCTCTCGTAAACGAACAGCGGCCTGTTGTAAACGTACAGCAGGCTGCGGTAAACCGACCACAGCCTGTAGTCGGCGAACGCACCGGTGTTGTTGACGTAACAACACCCTTTGTAAATGGGTTGTTCTAGGAGGTTTCGATGAGCGATTTCCTTGTCCTCGGCGCTGGAAAGATGGGCACCGTGATCGCGCAGGACCTGATCGAGAGCAGCCCTGGGCACAGGGTCACCATTGCCGACCAAAGTTCGGACCGATTGGCTCAGGCGGCAACGAGCGTATCCGATGAGCGACTCAGAACCCTGAGCTTGGAAGTCGAGGACCGGCAAGCGAGCGAATCCGCGATGCGCGAGTGTGACGTGGTCGTCGCGGCATTGCCCCACCGCCACAGCCTGGCAGCGCTTGCAGCCGCAGTTCAGAGCGGTGTGCACTTTGTCGACCTGGTGGGCGAATGGCCCGACCGGCGGCTCACGTACGACGCCGAGGCGAAAGCCAATGGTGTCACGGTGCTCTCCGGAATGGGAGTGGCTCCCGGCATCAGCCACGTGTGTGTGGGGCGAGGCGTGGAGTTGCTGGACGAGACCGACCGGGCGGCGATCTACGTGGGGGGAATTCCTCGGACCCCCCGGCCTCCGCTCAACTACCAGCTGGTGTTTGCCATCGAGAGTGTACTCGACGCCTACGAACGGGAAGCCTCGATCATTATTGACGGACGGTTGCAGGTGGTGGCGCCGCTCTCGAGTATCGAGCCCATCACGTTTCCCGCTCCGTTCGATGAGCTGGAGTGTTTCTACACCGACGGGCTGGGCTCCCTGCTCCACACGATGCGGGGCCGAGTCACCCGCGAACTGGTGGAGAAGACGGTTCGTTATCCGGGCCATGCACAGGTGATCGAGAGCCTGAAAGCATGCGGCCTTTTCTCACGAGAAGCGATCGACGTCCAAGGGCGCGACGTCGTTCCGCGCGCCGTACTCGAAAAGCTACTCGATGCGAAGCTCCGGCTGGGCGACGGCCAAGACGTGACATTGTTGAGGGTGGTGGTGAGCGGGCGCGAGGGCAACGATCCTATGACCCATGTTTTTGAGATGGTGGATCACTACGACCCGACTACGAACCTCACTTCAATGGCACGGACCACTGCGTACCCGGCATCAGTTGCTGCGCAGATGCTTGCCGACGGAACGATCGACAAGCGGGGTGTGCTGTTCCCGGAGAATCTCTTCAGCGGCGATTTGTTCGAGCCGCTAATGGATGCCTTGGCCAAGCGGGGAATAGTCGTCAGCCACCAGGAGGTACGCGGTTAGCAGGCGACGCCGTAGGCACGGGATTTCCATTCTCATCCCATTGCTTCAGTTCAGTTATTTTTCCTTCCTCGTAGAAGACCTCGACTGCCTTGCCGCCGTTCTCATGCCACCTCAGGAAGAGATCGTGCGGTTTTCCGTCTTTCCATGTCCCCTCGCTTCGCAGGTTTCCGTTTTCATGCCATTCCCGGGCAGGGCCGTTGGCGTAACCGCCCACATAGGAGCGCTCGACCATCTTCTGACCGCTCTCGTACCACCGCGTCACAACGCCCTCCACTCCCCCGTGCGTGTAGAATGCCTCGAGTTCCATCTGCCCATTGGGATACCACGTCGTCTTCTTTCCGTGCACCTTGCCTTCGGCCATCGACTGCTCGAGCACCAATACACCATCCTCTGCCCACTCGCGTAGAACTCCCTCGATCTCTCCGGAAACGAATGTGCCGTCATAGCGTAACTGACCGTTGTCGAACCACTCTCGGCGCCTCCCTTCCCGCACACCATTTCGATTGCCCTCTACGAACGATCGCTCGCCGTTCGCATGAAATCCCTTCGACGATCCATGCTTGATGCCCCTGACATACCGGACCTCCGTCTCGACCTGGTCCGTTCCCTCGTACAGCGAATAGACGACTCCCGAAACCGGTTCGGAGTTTTCTAGCGAATACAACCTGCCGTTCCGCTCCTCCGTTTCGCTGAGATCCACTCGCGCCGCGGCGCAGGCTAAGGCCGCCACAAGCGTCATCGAACCAAGGACTCTGATCATCTTCATATTCCAACGGTCTCGTAAGGATGTGGCAGTCCGAACAGTATCGCGCCAACCGAACGAAAAGGAAGGGGCCGGCACGTTACCGTACCGACCCCAATTCCTGGTTCTGGACCCTCTTCCTCTTAGTTGTGAATACCCGTGGCCCTCACCGACAGTTCGGCTAGGGTCTGCTCGCTCAGGCCACCACCTTCCTTCGATATGGGATCATCGTGGCATTGATAGCAAACCATATCGAGAGTCACGAATCCGCGGGCGATCTCCTTCCCATCTGTGTCGACCACCCACATACCCTCCGTCGGATCATCCTTTCCAACCGCAGCAGCCTTGATCTGGAACATGTGGGTCCGAACGTCGCCCACGAAAGTGTTCACCGCTCTTGCCGACTTCGTTGCCCGCGGTAGGTGACACGTCTCGCAGTCCACGTCGACGACGTGGCTATTAGTCTGTCCCGTGTGACAGCTCTCGCAACTCGCTGCGGCACGGATGCCCCCGGCAGCAGCATGACCGTACCGCGTACCGATGTGCGGCTCGTGACAGTCGTTACAGTCCAAGGCCGACATACCGGGCCCCCCTGCAAGCAACTCGTCGTGCTGCTCGTGATGCCTGACATAGCCACCCGAGGTCAGCACACGTTTGGCCGCATCTCGCGTGTGACAGGTGCCACACTGGTCCGCCGTCTTGTCAACGGTAATGTCCGCCGCCAATTGGCTCACAACGTGGTCGACACCGGGCTCGTGACACTGCTCACACCCGACACCGGGCTCTTCCCACGTGCCTGAGATCCCTATGAGACCGTCCTGATTGACGCCACCGTTGTCGGCGAACGTCTGCCACCCAGTCGTATGGCATGTGCCACAGTCGTACGGCTTGGGTGCCGTGTCCGTAGAGTGGTACGTTGTCCACCCGGACCCCAGCCCCAAGTCAGCACGAGGGATGTTGTACTGGGCGTCGGGCACGCCGTTGAAACCGGTGGTCAGGATGTACCCGTCCTTGTCCATGAACCGGGCTTTCCAGCCATAACCCCCGATCACGTACGTGATTTCGGACCAGTCGTAACCAACCGGAGGACTGGGCACCGAACTGAACGGATACGTCGGCGCCACATCACCCACGACCTTGCTGATCTTGTACGGATGCGAGGATGCGAACACTTGGTCATAGTAGGTCTGATGACAGTCCTCACACGTCGAACTCGTCACATACCCCCGGGCGGAGGCCTGGACCACTGCGAAAATAGCGGCACTCTCATCCTGCCCAGTCTGACCAATGTCATCTTTGACCACGGCCTTCACCTTCGCGCCATAGAGTGGTCCCATGGGCAGTATCCAACTGAAGCTGGTTCCGGTCTCACCGGTGGCGATCACGGTCTCTGTTACATTGTCGGCCGTGTAACTCAGATCAACACCAGCGATCATTCCGTCGGAAGCAGCCGTCCAAGTGATGTTGAGTGTGCCCCCCGGATCATAGGCGTTCCCACCGTCCGGAGTTAGCAAGTTGATGGTTGGCGCGTCTGGGTCTACCTCCACTGGGTCGTCACCGCAGGCCGTGACGAGCACCAGTAAAGCAAGCCCAGTAGCAAACGAAATGGCCCTTCTTCGACTCTTCATGAATCCCAATCCCTCCCTCCCAACACCGTAGGAGCGCTAGTGAGCGACTCCGCCCCCGGTCCTGCCCTAACCCTCTCTTTCTACAACCCACGAGCAATGATCCCGAGGGTGAGGCCGATGGAAACTGACCTTTCTGGGCGTAACGATACCTCCAAAACCGTAAAGCTTTCTTAAAGCTCCCGTGAAAATTCGGTAACGGTGTGAGGTATCGGCCGCGGATAACGGCGTGATGAACTACTGCAGCGGATTGCGGCAGAAGCTACCGGTGTTGGCGTGTCCGTTCGAAGAATTCAGCCTTCTGTCGCAGGTCGCTCACGCGAATGAGAAACCCTTCGAGAGGACCCTGGCAGGCGCTCTCGAGTTTCGACAACCGGCGCACGACTAGGGACGGCTCCATTGGCGGGTTCGACATGATCATGGACCGCCAGATCGCCTCGGCTTCGTCATGAAAATCGACGATCTGGTCCAGGTCCGCATCGTCGAACAGGCCTTTCTCGACGAACTCTCGCAGGTCGCTGACGATGCCGCCCATCGCCATTTGCAGCGTCTCGCGGACCCCACCGCCGACGGTAGAAATCCGGCTCAGGAACTTGGATCGCTTGTCCGTAGGCTCTTTGTGGGACATTGCAAACTCCGTCTCGGCACTCCGAAAAGGTCACATGGAAAACCGGGTTCCGCTAGTTCCCTTCCTCGTCCATGAGTTCGGCTAAACCCACCAGGAGTGACTTGAGTTCATCGGCGGGCAGGGAGGTCGTGGCACTGACCATGAGCCCCCCGTAGCTGGCCGAGCCGGTCGTAACGGGGAACGCCGCGCTGGCCGGCATCACACGCAGTGCCGTCAGGCGTGGGTTAGGTGGCCGCACGGCCGGTCCTGACCGGGCCACAACGAGAACGATACGCTCGCCGGTTTCCGTGAGTTGCGCCACTCGTACACGGGGGCGCGTCCCAGAAGA
>JBDHLU010000168.1:0-6678 GCA_039656555.1 Gemmatimonadota bacterium
CCCCCATTCGTATTCGATCGTTGTCGTGCCGGCGTGCGGAGCCAAAGCTTCGGTCTCCGCCTTCAGTTGGTCCTCGTACAAACCCACGAGGATGATCTTGCCGGGTTGCAGCGTCAACAACCGTCGGGCGACCGCGCGGCCAACCAGGCCACTGCCACCCAATATGAGTATCGTTTTTCCTTGTAGGTCCATTCTCACTTTCCGTGTACATGCACCAACTTGTTGATCGCGCCTCGCTCGCGCGCTGAGAGCGGACGCCATTTCCCGATGGGCAATCGCCCCAAGTGGACCGGTCCATAACTCGTGCGCCTGAGTCGATCAACCCGCAACCCGAGTTCCGAACAGACCCTCCTCACAATCCGATACCTACCCTCGGCCAACGTCATCTGGACGTCGGTCGCGCCGCGCGGAGCAGGACGGACTGTAACCGCCTGCACTGCAACCGCCCTTCCATCGATCGTAACGGAGCGCTCGAACGCGCGCGCGACCGCATCGGTCGACTCCCCCTCTACCCGCACGACATACATCCTGGGCACCGCGTAACGCGGATGAGTCAGTCGCTGCGCCCCTAGCCCGTCCGTCGTCAACAACAACAACCCAGACGTCATGTAATCGAGCCGTCCAACGTACGTCAGGCCGGGCGTATCCGGAAGCAACTCGAAGACGGTCGGTCGCCCCTTCGGATCGCCGCGTGTCACCAGGTAGCCGACCGGCTTGTTAAGAGCGAGCCATGTGGTCTTGACCGGGCGGATGCGCCGTCCGGACACGATGACCACATCGCGCTCGGGGTCTACCCGCATCCCGAGTTCCGCGACCTTCCCGTTGACCTTGACCTTCCCGGAGCTAATCAGCTCCTCCGCCCGTCGTCGAGACGCAACCCCGGCACGCGCAAGCGCCCGCTGGAGCCGCATCTGGCTCACGGTTCGCCAACCCCCGAGGGCGGCCTCAGCGCAACCGAAAACTCTTCGAGTTGAGGCAACGCCGAGATCTCAGATAGTCCCAGCAATTCTAGGAACTTGGGGGTAGTTCCGTAGAGCAATGGGCGGCCCAACCCCTCTGCCCTGCCGGCCACCTGAATGAACTCCCGGTCGAGCAGCATGCGAAGCACCCCGTCGACCGACACCCCCCTGACGTCTTCGATCTCGCCCCGACTCACCGGTTGCCGGTAGGCGATAACGGCCAGGGATTCGAGGGCAGCGCGTGAGAGCTTCCGCGGCCGAAAAACGATCCGGGCATCCGCGATTGCCTCTGCATGTTCGGGACGAGTCATGATCTGGAATCCGTCCGCCACTTCAACCAATTCTACACCGTGCCCCTCGTGGTCGTAGTGCTCGCGAAGTTCGTCCAGCGCCGCCCGAACCTCCCCCGTAGATGCGTCTCGCATCAACTTCTTGAGATCACTCACGCTCAGCGGATGCACCGCCGAGAACAGGGCGGCCTCAAGCAGCTGGGAATGCTGATTCACTCTGTACTCCAATGTCGGTAAACGCCCTGGCCTGCCGTAGTAGCACGCGACCCAGGCGCGCCAACTCCAGCAGCGCGAGCAGGGTCGACAGTATGTCCACCACGGTCGGATTCTCACCCAGCGCCTGTCGGAAATCGAACGAGCCCCGAGCTTCGAGCATGGCCACGAGACGCCGCGTCGCACCTTCGACGTCTAACGGACGGGGTACAACCCTATGCAGCACCGGTTCGGGCATTGCTTCTACCAGCTCAAACGCTGTTCGCACGATGTCGTCGATGTCGACGATCAAGGGCACCGGACCTGGCTCAGGCGGATCCGGTGTCCATCCGCGACCAAAACGGTTGGCCTGCTGCAGAGCACGATCCTGGAACCATTGTGACACCTCACGGATCTGCTCGTACTCCAGAAGGCGCCGAACCAGTTGGGCACGGGGATCCTCCCACGCCTCGTCATCAAACGGTCGTGGCAACAACACCTGGATCTTGATGCGCAACAGCAAAGCTGCCATTTCGAGATAGTCCGCCGCCTGGTCGAGGCCCAGGGTTTCTATGACCTCGAGGAACTGCTCGGCAACCTCCGCGATGGGAATGTCCGAGATGTCGATTTCCTGCTCACGCAGGAGGTGCAATAAGAGATCGAGTGGGCCTGAGAATGCTTCTATCTGGATGACGAACCCCCGGTCATCCCCACCTCCATTGCCCAAGGGGGATCTAGGGGCACCGTTGTCGTCGATCACGAGAGCCCCCAAATCGGCTGGCACCGGTTGCTTGTCACCACTGTACCACGATGCAGAGGCGCGGTGCTGGTCGCGGGAAAACGAAGAGTCACGTTTGGGGTCAAACCACGGTCGGATTGGGCCAAAAAGTTACGGTGCCTCAGAGCGATTGTCAAAGGCGTAGTGCCTTGACTGATGGGCACTTGCGAGGTACAATTCCGCCTCGAATCGGGGCCCAGAAAGCCCCGTTTTTCTTGCTCGAAGGGAGTGGTAGTGCCAACCATCAAATCTGCCAAGAAACGGATGCGGCAGTCGGCAAAGAGACGCACGCAGAATCGTGAGCAACGCAATGCCCTACGCACGGCCATCAAGCAGGTTCGTCAGGCCGATTCCCCCGATTCCGCACAGGCAGCGTACAAGCGAGCCGAGCGTCTGTTGGATCGAGCTGCGGGCAAGGGCCTGATCAAGAAGAACAACGCCGCCCGGAACAAGCGGCGCTTGGCAAAGGTGATTCAGGGCAACGCAGGTTAGAGCGCCGCGAGTTCAGCTCCGCAGCGCTCGCAGTACCATTCTGTCGGCAGGTTCTTCGCCCCGCACTCTCCACATTTCAGCGACTTCTTGACCTTCCCCCTGGTTGGGCCACCTTCCTTGCTAGATACCGCCTCTACGCCTTGCGCACCGATTTTTTGGCCGCGGGTCGGTTTCGCAAGGTCCACGGCGCTTCGGGTACCGCTTGCCAGCTTCGGATCGGGTCCCTGTTCGTCGTCTTCCGTTACGGACTTGAGGAACGCCATCTCGTCGAACGCTTCGGTCTGTTGCGAAGGACGCTCGGGTAGATCGGCGATCTCATCGTCCGCTTCCTCGAGTTCGGCGATCTCGTCGTCAGCCGCCTCGGCCTCGGGCACTTCATCCAACTCCGGCTCTGGTTCCGCAACCGGGCTCTCGTCAATGAGCGCCACGATACCCTTGAGCTTCGTGATCTCGGTTTCGACTCGATCGAGTTCACCGTGCACGCCATCGAGTTCCGATTGGATCTCCCCGCTCAACTTCGCCCAGTTTGCCTCATTGAACTCGCCGACCGAATGCCTCAGCTCCGCCTCGGCATACCGCTCCGAAGCTTCCGCTTCGACCTCCTGCAGCCGAGAGCGTTCATCCTCTTGGCCCTTGAGCGAGGAAACGATGTCGTCCCGGAATCCCTGGAGTTCGTTGAGCACCTTGTCGAACCGCGCCTGGTAATCACCTTGCACCTTGGCCCGCACGTGCTCGGGGGTCTTGCTGCCTGCCGTGTTGAGCTTCTCGAGCCATTGCTCGATCTCACTCTTCTCGGCGAGGAGGGTTTCGATCGCGTCGGTTTTCTTTACTGACTTGGCCAACTTGGCCCTCCTACCTGACGACCGGCGAGCCGGTGTCCGTCTCATGTG
This sequence comes from Gemmatimonadota bacterium, assembly GCA_039656555.1. Classification (GTDB taxonomy): domain Bacteria; phylum Gemmatimonadota; class Gemmatimonadetes; order Gemmatimonadales; family GWC2-71-9; genus CAMYLY01. The sequence continues at coordinate 3,602 of JBDHLU010000168.1, forward strand.
ATGTCAAACAAGATAAGCCGGGTGCCCACGGGACGGTACGTGCCAATTCGTACACTCACTCGGAACCCCGTTGGAAGACAGTCCTGCCACCAACAAAGGTACGCTCCACCCGGCCCACAAGGTCTCGGCCGATGAACGGCGAGTTCTGACTTCTCGATACAAACCCGTCGACGGTCACCGTCCACTTAGCATCCGGGTCAAAGACAACCACGTCCCCCAAAGTTCCGCGAACTAGCGACCCCCCGGGCAGTCCGAAGATCCTAGCAGGATCCGTGGAGAGGCGTCGGACGAGGACGGAAAGGGTCATGGTCGCAGGGGCGACCAACTCTACCATGCCCAAGCCAAGCGCAGTCTCGAGCCCAGTAATCCCGAACGGCGCATCGTCGAAGTCCCGTTCTTTGGACTCGTAGTGATGCGGCGCATGGTCCGTCGCGATAACATCGATGGTTCCATCGGCGATCGCCTCGCGAATGGCGTCGACGTCTTCAGCCTCGCGGAGAGGCGGATTCATCTTGGTGTTCGTGTCGTATCGGCTGCACTCGTCATGAGTCAGCGTGAAATGGTGCGGCGTGGCCTCTGCCGTAACGTTGATCCCACGGTCCTTGCCACGTCGGATCAGGTCGACGGATCCCCGCGTCGACATATGACAGAGATGCACGTGCCCGCCGGTTAACTCCGCAAGGAGAATATCCCTCGCAACCATGATCTCTTCAGCAGCCGCTGGAATGCCTTTCAGGCCCAGTCTGGTCGAAACCAGCCCCTCGTGCATCACGCCACCCTCGGAGAGCATCGGTTCCTCACAGTGATCCGCCACGGGAATATCGAACGTCCGGGCGTATTCGAGGGCCGTTCGCATCAAATGACTGGAGACAACGGGACGCCCATCATCACTCACTGCTACGGCGCCGGCAGCGATCATGCTCCCGAATTCCGCCAACCGCTCACCCCGTTGCCCAATCGATATCGTCCCGATCGGATAGACGCGCGCCGCCTCAGCCTCCCGCGCCTGCTTGATGACGAACCCGATCGCCGCCTGATTGTCAGTGACAGGATCGGTATTCGGCATGGCACAGACCCCAGTGAAGCCTCCGGCAGCTGCCGACCGCGCCCCAGTGGCAATCGTCTCAGCCTCTTCCTTGCCAGGCTCCCGAAGATGCACGTGCACGTCGACGAAACCCGGGGCCACAACCTTGCCTACCGCGTCCACCACCTCCGCATCGTCCGGGGTGCCGATGTCGTTTCCAACCTCGGCGACGACGCCATCTATTAGCAGCACGTCGGCGACCTCGTCGCGATTTTGCGAGGGGTCGATCACCCGCCCACCCTTGATCAAGACCGGCCTCATTCCATCCCCTCTCGGTCAGGACCTTTCGCTGCCTCCGCGGATTCTGGTTGACCCCCGGCCAGCAAATACAGCACCGCCATCCGCACCGCCACACCGTTCGTCACCTGTTGGAGGATGACACTATGGGGACCATCGGCAACACTGGATTGGATCTCGACACCGCGGTTCATGGGGCCCGGATGCAAAATGAGCAACTCCTTGGGAGCCAGGGCCAATCGATCTTCACTCACGCCGAACACACGGTAATACTCTCCAAGCGACGGGATGTACCCGGCTTCCATACGTTCGAGTTGCAGACGCAGCACGTTCAGCACATCAGACCACTCGATCGCTTCTTCGATCCGCCGAAACACCGTCACTCCGAGATGTTCTATCCCATGCGGCATCAACGACTGTGGACCACAAACGCCCACTTCGGCGCCGAGCTTCTTGAGTCCCCAGATGTTGCTGCGGGCCACACGACTGTGAAGAATGTCGCCAACGATGCACACCTTCAGGCCCGCAATGGTACCCAACCGGTCCCGGATGGTCAGCATGTCCAGCAACGCCTGCGTCGGGTGCTCGTGGCGACCGTCACCGGCGTTCACCACGTTCGATTGAATCCGCTCGGCCAGAAATTTCGGTGCCCCGGAAGACGGATGCCGAATCACCACCATGTCGATACGCATAGCTTCCAGATTACGTGCGGTATCGACGAGATTCTCGCCCTTCTCGACCGATGAACCCTTGGCCGTGACATTCACAGTGTCGGCCGACAATCGTTTCTCGGCAAACTCAAACGAGATGCGGGTGCGTGTTGAGGCTTCGTAGAAGAGGTTGACGATCGTCTTGCCGCGCAGCGTAGGGACCTTTTTTATGGCCCGCTCGGAGACCTCTTTGAAGGGGTCGGCGGTATCCAGGATCAGTTGTATTTGTGCAGCAGAGAGTGATTCGAGCCCGAGCAGGTCCTTCCCCAATGCCGGACCCGTCATTCGGCCGCTCCCTTCACAAACTCCACGGCATCACGACCGTCCCGCTCTTCGACCAACACGTCCACGTGATCCCCAGGTTGGGACGAAACGGTCTCGCCCACAATATCGGCTTGGATTGGAAGTTCGCGACCGCCACGATCGATCAGCACGCAAAGGCCGATTCTCGCGGGTCGACCAAAATCCGCGAGTTCGGCGAGCGCGGCTCGCACCGTGCGCCCCGTATAGAGTACGTCGTCCACGATGACGACGACTTTTCCGGTCAGATCTGGAGGGATATTGGTCTCGCCGATGATGGGCATCGGGCCAACCGTCTGGAGGTCATCACGGTACAAGGTGATGTCGATGGCTCCGCGCTCGACAGGCTTGCCGGCCCCGGCCTCGATCAGGCGCGCGAGCCTACCCGCCAGATCCACTCCCCGCCGTTGGATGCCCACCAACACCAGCGCGTCAGCCCCGCCCGCCATATCGAGGATTTCTTCCGCCATGCGCTCAAGCGCCCGTGCGATTGCGCGGGCGTCGAACAACGTCGTACGATCGGCGGCAGCCATACTGCGGCGCAAGTTAGACGGACCTCAACGGACCGTCAATCAGCGGATTGCCGAGGCCGGGGTGGAAACTAGGCCTGGCCCTACCTATTATCCACGCCCGTTCCGGGGATCACCCAGGGAGAGGTGTCCGAGTGGTTGAAGGAGCCGGTCTCGAAAACCGGTGACGGGGCAACCCGTTCGTGGGTTCGAATCCCACCCTCTCCGTCTTCATTC
>JBDHLU010000169.1:0-6663 GCA_039656555.1 Gemmatimonadota bacterium
TCAAGCGCTGAAGACCGCTGCGGGACCGAAGGCGCGGAATGCGTTCGAAGCCTTACGAGACGATCACGATAAGACAGTCCGATCCGAGGTACTCCACGCGTTGGAAAGCCTGTCTTCCGACTGAGTCTAGCCTCAGTTCACGCCAGACGCAGCTGCAACCACACGATCCCACCGCTTATCCAACTCGTCGGCCAACGCCTCGGCGAACACCGGGTCGTTACGCACGCGGTCGAACAAGGCCGACTCGCGAACCTGAAGATCTACCCCCGATGGCGACAACCGGAACGCATTTTGAAGCCAGACTAGTGCCGCACTCGCGTCGTTGTTCCACGCGTAGTAGATCGCGAGGTCTTCCGCCGCAAGCACGGCGGTAAAATCGGAGGAGCCGCTTTGCCCAATGTCGAGAAGCGTGCGTACGGAGTCAACAAGCGCCTCCGCGGCTGTGACGTCTCCCACGGCGCTGGCACACAACGCTCGCAGTCCAAGATGCGGACCGAGATCCATTGCCACACACTGATCTGCCTGTCCGTTCATCACGCGCGCCCGGCCGGCGATCGCGAGGGGCAGGGTTAATCCAGACTCGAGATCGCGCGCTATTGAGGCCTCGTCGATCGCGCGGTTGTAGTTACCACGTTGCAGTTCGGACAGAGCTACCGCTATCCGCCGAGATGGCGACGCTGGATCGATGTTCACAGCAAGTTCCGCTTGCTCCAACGCTTCGTCGAATCGTCCTTGGCCAAGCAGGACACGAGCCGACCAACTCGCCACGCTCGCGGCAGCGCTATTCCGGGCCCGAGCTCGCTCGAAATCGGCAACCACGTCGTCCATTGGAGCACCAGCGATGGCACCAAGGTATCCACGGGCGACCCACCCCAAAGAAAGCGCCGAATCGAGTTCGATGGCCCGATTCGCATACGTTAGCGCACGTCCTGCCGCGACGTACCCGTCCGTCCCTATCTCGTACCGATACGTCAGCGAGAGGCTGTAGGCTATAGACAGGTCCGCGTAGGCCCGGGCATAGGTGCTGTCCTGCCCGATCGCTGCTCCGAACAGTTGGATCGCTCTCCGGATTCCGTCCGGAGTGCGGCGCGCCACAAAGTGCGTTCCCATACTGTGCGATTCATGGCCCGGGGAGAGCGATGGGACGTTCATCAGGCCCTGCGCCGAAACCCGCAAGACGGTTTCGGCAAGGTAGCTCACGACGTCCGATGCGATCCGCTCCTCTTCCGCCGTTTCGTCGGCCACGTCTATCGTCCATGGTGTCGACCACACCAGGGCGTCGGCCTCCGCATCGTAGTGTTGAATCAACACGCGGACGCCGTTTGAACCCGGAATCACCGTGCCATAGATGAGGTGCCGTACGCCAAGCGCGGTCGCCAGCTGTGGATCGGTCAAGCCCCTTTCCTGAAGAACTTCCGCCGAGTGTGGCGGACTCACCTTTATCGAGTCGAGTTGGGTTAGGCTGCTCACGACGAGGTCGGAGATTGCCCGACCGACGTGATCCAGGTTGGAATCACCGGTCTGGTTCACGATCGGGAACACCGCCAGCGAATCCAACCACCGTGGCGGAATGGCCTCCAGCATCGAATCGCGTGGAAACAGCCTAGGCCACAGAAAGATCAACCCGATCGCGAACGCTCCAACGATCGCCGCGGGCCTGAACCACATCGACGGCGCCTTCTTCCTCGCAACAGACAGGGTTGGCACCGAGCCGGACCAGCTCGTCCGCGGATCTCCTTGCTCCCGCAGTGCCAGGCTCAATGCCCGCGCCGACTCGAATCGATCGGCGCGGTCTTTCGCGAGCGTCTTGAACACCAACTCCGCGACCGGAGCGGGAATGTCGGTGCGACGCGGTTCAAAGGGTGGCGGTTCGTCGGTTACGTGCTTGATCATCGTGGACCGCGTGTCGCCACCCCGGAACGGCGGTTCACCAACCAGCATTTCATACAACACACACCCCAACGAATAGACATCCGTCCGGCCGTCTACATCTGCCTCTCCCGTGATTTGCTCGGGACTCATGTACGCTGGAGTCCCCACGGCTACGCCCACCTCCGTGATGGGCTCCGACTCAGCAATATGGAGCGCCCGCGCGATGCCGAAGTCCGCGACGAGGGCGTGATTGTCGTGGAGTAGAATATTGCCAGGTTTAATGTCGCGATGGATGACGTCGTGTTGATGGGCGTAGGCCAACGCGTCGGCTACCTCGTGCGCAATCCGCAAAGCAACGCCGAGTGGGAGATAACCTTCCTTCGCGATACGCTCTCCCAACGTCTTGCCTTCGATGAACGGCATGACGTAATACATGAAACCGCCCGCCTCACCAGCCGCAAAAACCGGAACGATGTGTGGGTGCGTCAGATTCGATAGGAGTGAGACCTCGCGGAGGAATCGCTCTCGGCCCAGTCGGATCGTGACCTCAGGGTCCAGGACTTTGATGGCAACCTGCCGGTCAGGATGGCTCTCCCTCGCAAGATAGACACGCCCCATTCCGCCGCGCTTGAGCTCACGCTCGAGCCGGTATCGTTTGGGCAATACCTTTTGAAGGTCATCAAGCCATTCCGGCACGTCCCCGCTCCTCGGAAGGACGATGACTAACATACGCCGGGCAGGTGTAACGGCTAGCCGACATCCTCCCAAGTACCCTCAATATTCTTCATATTTCCACCCCAACCCTGTCATTCATGGAGGAAGCAATGCCGTCTGTCGATTTCGCGGCCCTTTGGGCCCTGATCACGCAATCAGCGACCGCGTGGGGCCTGAAGCTCCTGAGCGCGATCGCCATTTTCACGTTCGGACGGATGATCGCCCGATGGGGCCGGCGGATCATTCGCACTGGACTCGAAAAGGGGAAAGTGGACTCCACGCTCGTCCCGTTCGTGTCCTCCATGGCCTACTACGCCATTTTCATGGTGGTCATCATAGCGGTGCTAGGGGCGGTCGGAATTCAAACGGCGTCACTGGTTGCCGTGCTCGGCGCCGCAGGGCTGGCGATTGGCCTCGCCATGCAGGGAACGCTGAGTCACTTCGCGTCCGGGGTCATGTTGTTGATGTTCCGCCCGTTCAAAGTGGGTGACTATGTGGAAGCCGGGGGTGTGTCAGGCAGTGTGACGGCCATCGGCATTTTCACGACGACACTGACCCGGCCGGACAACGTCGCGATCACCATACCCAACTCCGCGGTCTGGGGTCAGACGATCACGAATTACGCCTCGAATGAAACGCGCCGTGTCGACCTGGTCATGGGCATCTCGTATGACGACAACATCCAGACCGCCGTCGACACGATGATGCGTATCATGCGGGCCGACCAAAGAGTGCTGGAAGATCCCGAACCCATGGTCGCTGTCAGCGAATTGGCGGACTCATCAGTCAATCTCGTCGTGCGCCCATGGTGCAATCGCGCGGACTATTGGAACCTGAAGTGCGATCTCACGCGGGCCTTCAAGGAGCAACTCGAGGCTGCGGGCTGCTCGATCCCCTTCCCGCAGCAGGACGTGCACATGCATGAAGCGGACGGCGAGCGCGCCGCGTAGCGCCACACAAAAGAAAACGGCCGGCCCCTTCCAGGGGTCGGCCGTCGACTCGTAGGGTCGAGTCTGGTTAGCTCACGACCTTGAGTTGTGACTGCGCAGCGTGGATCAATTCAGACATGCCATCGCGCACCTCCAACGCGGCCTCTGGGTTCGACTCGAACTGCACGATCACGGCGTGCGCCGCCGGCAGCATCCAATCATTCGTCGTCCCACCTGTCATCGCGCGCAATTCCACCATGACCGACGCGCGTGACGCGATGACGACTTCCGTGTGACCCGTTACGCGCCTGATACGAATATCGTCGGCGTCGAGTTCGCTTACAGGTGCACGCCAGATGTTCGTGAACACATCCGCGCCTTTGTGCTTTGCCGTTTGGACGACGAGGACGCCGTCTTCGATAGCAATCGACGTTTGCGCTTGTTGGCCGGAGTGATCGGTGAACGAGTGATCGGTGAGCAGCACATTCAAGGAGGCAATCATCTCGTCGATTGACGCCCATGCAAATAGGGGCAGAGAAGCAAAAACCAATACGACGAACGCTAGAAGTACTCCGCGTGGACTACGCATAGGGACCTCCTCGGAACACCACGTATGCCATAATACGTTTTGGATTGTGAACGAACTCTTAAGGGGCGGTGAAACTTCCCTGATCTACCGAGAATCTCCAGCGGGGTCCAACGATCCAGTCTGGCGGTGGAACTGGATGAGCAACCGCACCACGAGATCGTAGCTCCGCACCCCGCCTGCCACGCGGTTGGTCCTGAGGAACCGATCGTTGACGGCGGTAGCAAACAGCTCGGCGAACCCCTCGTACTGCTGCCACCACTCATTAAGGTCACGGCGATCCCGTTCGACTCCCGGGAGTCGCATGGCCATGAGCCTGCGTCGATCCTCACCCCGCACGAGGCGCAGGAGGCGCCCGTGGGCATAGAATGCCGCGGAATATCGCGCTGCCGGATTGGGGGCAAGTGACGCGGCCAACACACCCAGAAAGCTCGCTTCGAGTTCCGGCCCCACGCCGCGCTGGTGGGCCTTCTCGTGTCCGACGGTAAACCCGCGATGGGCGAGCGGTTGCGGAACGATATGCGGCTCACCGGTCCACGGCGCATAGACCCCCGCAATCCCGAACCAGGCAAACATCCGATTCAGGACCGGTTGCTTCACTCGGCCGTAGTGCCAGCCCATCGACTCGGGCAGACCGAGCAGATCGGTGACGCGCTCGTAGCCGACATCGATCGCCACGTTGAGGTCCCCAAGATCGGGCGCCGGCGTCGGGTGACCGATGTCCTCCGTTCCGTGCAGCGCGAGATACGCCGCGTTCACATTCCGGACCGACTCCTCGGCGATCGCCACGCGCTCGGCCGAATCCGGGGCGGCGAACTCGGGCCATTCCAACCGATCCTCCAACGGCGGTCGAGCATAGTTAAAGCCCCACACGGTATAGAACAGAAAGACGATCACGCCTACGTCGCGCAATACGATCAGACCGGCAGATCCCAGTGCGTTTGTTGGTGAACGACGGCGGCGCGCAAGCGACACCATGGCGCGCACCATGAAGACCAGCGTACTCGTGACGTATCCGACGACCAGCAACTCGACCACCGAAAACGGGAAAATTCCGGTGGTACGCGAAAGGATCCACACGACCGGCGGATTGAACACCCGACCAAACAGCGTGTCCGTAAGGCCCGGGAGAAAGAGGAGAACCTGAAAGAGCAGGAAGGCGGCAACGCCGAGTCCAAATACGATGAGTCGCCGCTTGGCACGGAGCGGGCGGTTGTCGGGGTGTGTGCTGGGTGTGGCAACCATGATCGGCAATGTAATCCACGAATAAACTCGCGGTACGATCGATTCCCGTTCATCTTTGGTCCATGTTACCTCACCCTCGCAGGATCGTCCCTTGGGCCCTTTTCCTCGGTGCTTGCTCACCGGCAGATACCGAAAACCCCTACCGCGACTTCGGCATCACCGCCAACAACGCCTTCTTCTACTACGACGACCTCGATGTGGCGGTCGACTTCTACACGCAAACTCTCGGTATCGAGATCGCGGCCGACTACGGCTTTGCCAAGATCCTGCACATCGCCGGATCCTCCTTTCTCACACTCGTCGACGCGGACAGCGGCATGCACTCCGCAGATGAACCGAAGACCGTCGCGCTTGCGCTCATCACCGACCAGCTCGAGGGATGGTGGGACTACATAGGGGCCGCAGACGTACAGCTGCTGCATCCGCTCAACCTCACCGCAGATCGGCCACACGATGGGTTCGTTGCTATCGATCCAGAAGGGTATCTACTCGAGTTCGAGCGTTTCAATCCGCACGAGGAAAACGAGCAGTTCATCCCTGTGCTGAATCGAGCGCAAACGAAAATGTCAGGCGGGCTTGTCCCCCCAGGCTTGGGGTTCAAAGCGACGGTGATCTGGACGTACTACAAAGACCTAAGCGGCGCGATGGCATTCTACGGGAACAACTTCGGATTGGATATGATCGTCGATCAGGGGTGGACCAAGATCTACCAGACGTCACCTACCGGATTCTTGGGCCTGGTCGACCAAGAACGTGGCATGCATCGGTCGACCGAACAGAAAGGCGTCACCTTGTCATTCTGGACCAACGACATCGACAGTTGGTTCGCCCACGCGAGTGGTGACAACGGATTCGAACTACGATCGGATTCAGTCGGACGCAACGACCGGTTTCACGCGTTCGTGGGATACGACGTGGAAGGGTACTACCTGGAGTTCGACCGTTTTCTCCAGCATGAGGACAACACAACACTCCTCGAACTGATTGGAAACTAGAATCCCAAGTTCCCCTCTCCGCAGCGCGGATAGGGGTCAGGGGTGAAGCTACGGTGTCAGACGCGGCTGTTTCGTCGCCTTCAAGACGAACAGACCCTCTCCCCCGCTGGTCGCGACGATGACTCCACTCAGGAAGTATGGGTAATTACTCCACGATCCCATACCGCCATACGGCGTCGTGTCGAAAAATCCGATCTCGACTGGGTTCTCGGGATCCGAAATGTCCAACACTCGCAAACCGCTCCCGTAGTTCGACTGATACATCAAATCGCCACGGATGTAGAGATTGTGATCCGTCGTGGTCGTCTCGGCGATGTACTCC
>JBDHLU010000170.1:0-6489 GCA_039656555.1 Gemmatimonadota bacterium
CGCGTCTCGTCGTACCCGTCCTGATCGGTATACTCGCGGGGGTAGAACCACATCATGCCGGGGAGCGGCTCACCGTTCCAGTTCTGAGGCAGCGTAACATCGACGGCGAACTTGAAGCCATCGACCCGCGTAACCTCGTAACGGCGGCGCTCGGCACCCGTGATGTCTGGTGTGTAATCGATATTCTGGGTGAGCTGCCGGTCCGTACCGCCCCGGGTATCACGAACGTACGAATCCGGAACGTCGGTGGGGCTTTCGAGATTCACCAAGAGTTGTGTGGCATCGTCGTCGAGAATGGCCAAGAGGCGCTCCGACGTGCCGTCGTTGTCACTCTCGTAGATCCGTTCCTTCTCGCCACCCTCGATCGCAACCCGGTCGATATACGACTGCGGCGCGTCCAGCATTGGATCTTCGTTGTACTCGACACCGGTCACGAACACGTGCCCACCGTCGGACGACATGCGGACCACCGACGTGCCGTTCACCGTGGTCGTGGCGATCGTCGGTTGACCCCGACGCCGCCGGACCGTCTCGCCGCGGTAGATCGTGTGTTTCGTGTCAGGATCGCTGAGTACCACCGCATAGTCATGGACGCGTTGTCCCGTCTGCTCCCGGACGAACAGCGTCTGCGCGTCGGCCGAGAAACGGACGGAACTCATGCGCCTGTTGTTCTCGTAGACCACTGCCATCGCCGAGCTATCAAATGGTGCCGACCATTGCATCACCCGATCCTTCCGGCGTGATCGCGAAGGCCCCTCCTCGTCCTCCTCTTCCTCATCGGCCTGAGCGGTGTCGTCCTCGGCGCGCGGTTCCATCTGGAGGAAGCCGAGCGTGCCGTCGGGGCGCCAACTCGCGTTCCGCTTGTCGGGATCACCGTTCTGGTTGGACGAGTCCGTCGGGGCGCCGTCGCGAATCTCTTGCTCGCTGACGAGAGCCATGACGGTGCCGTCAGCCAGGTTCCAGATTTCCGTTGCCGTGCCGGCCGAGTTGGTCGGCACGATGTAGGAGAACGGCTCTTGTGTGGTGGTCACGAGCGCGTGCATTCCATTGGGTGACACGTCAACACTCCGCACCATTGCCGGCTCGCCGACGTTCCGCGCGCGCCGACGCTCCACGTCGATGACGGCCAGTTGGCCCGTGGTGTAGTACTCGACCAGAGCAATCTCGTGCTGGTCCTGCAACAGGTCGGGATAGGTGCGAAGGCGATTGGTCTCCGGTGTGGTCAGGCGAACCTGGGGCGCAGTGGGCACTGCCGGTTGGGTCGGTGGAGGCCCACGGTCCTCAGGAATCAACACCGCAACGATGGACCGCGAGTCGGCGGTCCACTCAATCGACGTGTAGTACGTTGCGAGCACCGGGCGTCGCGTCACCTTTCGCGTGCGCCCACTCATCGGATCGGCGGTGTAGATGTGCGTCTCGTCGTCGGAGTGGGCAAAGAACGCGATGGTCGACCCGTCGGGTGACCATGCCGCGCCAGACACGCGCGCGCCATCAGGCCCCTCGATGGTAGTGACCTCCCCTGTCGCACGGTGCGTGACCAGAATGCGCACGCCACTCCGCGTGGTCATGAAGCGCGATCGATTAGCAACGTAGTCGATCTGCAAACCACCCAACCGATAGAACGGCTTTGCAAACATTGCCATCGTCGGCGCGCCGTCACCTTGCTGATTCAGAAAATGCATCCCGTCAGGGCTAGGGTTGCCGAGTGTGACGTTGAGATGCCTAGGCGCCATCACTGCATCGGCGATGTTCGACGCCGGCTGCAGGAATGCTTCGGTAGTGATCTGGACGTCGCCATTTGCGTCTTGCGCCTGAACGGCACCGGCAAACGTGAAGCCCAAGACGGTCGTCGCCGTCACGATCGAACGAATACGTAGGTGCATGATGCCTCCGACGAAGTAATCGGTCTGGTTGTCTCTAACTACGCAGATGAGGGGAAGATGTTGGCGGGGTACGGGGGCGGCAAGCCGGCGTAACGCCACTTCCCACCAAATTTCCCGGCTTCCCGCCTTCACGTCATCCCGCCTTCTTTATCGCCATCCGCACATCTTCGACCGTCCGGACCTCCGGTCGTTCCTCCAGCAACCTTGCCATAAACCCGGTCACATTGGCCACGGCAAAACTGACTCCGGCCAGATTCCTCTCCGTTGGCACACCGGGAATCGGTCGCGGATACGCCGACGCTCCAACAGTGAGCGAGTCTTCGGACCCAAAACGGATCTCACTCCGGGGACACGTGGGATCCACGATCACCCCAAGTGTTCCCGGCAACGATCCGGGAAAGAGATCGTCCTTTCGGCGATCGCGTGGTGCCACGATGATCGTCCCCGCACCCATCGCCTCTTCGACGACCTCCTCCCACAAGCCGCGCGCCTCGGCATCCGTCCCCGCCAGGCTCAGGTTGATGAGCCTGATGCCTTGATTGCAACACGCTCGAACGGCGCGGGCCAAGTGCTCCGACGTCGTCAAGAGACGATTGGAGAACACTTTGACGATCTGAAAGTCCGCGTCCGGCGCCTTTTCCATCACCGCGGCCGCAACCGCGGTCCCGTGTCCCAATCGGTCGACGAAATCTTCGGTTCGGGTGCCATCCTCCAGCACGCCAAATCCCGTGGTCGCCGCCGAGATATGGGGATGCGCCGCGTGCACCCCGCTATCGATGATGGCAACGGAGACGCCGCGGCCTGTGCAATCGTCAAACAGCGGGTGACGGAGGTCGGTCGGCCCCGTAGTCACAGCGAGGGCACCGAAGCGGCGAACATCTCTCGAAAGCGCCCAGGCCGCTCTAGCAGTGATGCCGGTTGCCCCTCCTCGACAACCCGACCGCGCTCCAACACCAGCACGCGATCGGCGCGGCGCGCCAGATCGTAGCGATGTGTGATCAAGATTGTCGTGCGGCCTCGCATCAAAGACTCGTATCCGGCAACCACGTCGCGCTCCGACCCGGGATCGAGTGCGGCGGTCGCCTCGTCGAGAATGAGCACAGCGGGGTCCGCGAGAAATGCCCGCGCAATCGCGATGCGCTGTCGCTCCCCTGCGGAAAGCGTTTTGCCGCGTTCGCCTATCAACGTATCCATACCGTGCGGTAGGCTTGCGACGAGATCCGTAATACCTGCAGCGTCTACCGCAGCGACAAGGTCGACATCCGAAGCGCCGGGCCGGCCGTAGCGAATATTCTCAGCCACCGTCGCGTGGAAGATGAACGGATCCTGATCGACGAGCACCACATTGGAACGCAGGTCCGCAAGTCGGACATCACGGAGATCTTGGCCGTCGAGCAACACGCGCCCAGCCTTGGGATCGAGCAACCGAACCACAAGGTCCGCGATCGTCGACTTGCCACTCCCGCTCGGCCCCACTATGGCCACCGTTTTTCCTGCCGGCACCTCGAACGTTACGTCGGCCAGTGCATCAGCATCGGGACGGAACGCAAGCGTCACGTCGTCGAATTTCACCTCACCCGCTACGTCGCTCAGCGCCTTGGCGTCAGGCTTCTCCGTCACTTCCACCCGAAAGTCGAGAATCTCGCGCACCCGCCCAAGCGACACCCGAGCCGTCGCAATACTCGCATACAAACCCATGAGACCTTGAACCGGAGAGAGCAGCCGCATCTGATACGCCGCGAACGCAACGAGCGTCCCGACCGTAATCGCCCCTCCGATCACTCGAAAGCCACCATACAGGAACACGACAGCCGAACTCATCCCAATGAGCAGCCCGGGCAAGCCGCCCGACAGGTAGGTGAGCTTCCGCATTGCCATCAGTGCCGCTATGAACGCGTCGTTTTTCTTGCGAAACCGATTGGATTCGCGTTCCTGCGCGTTGGAACTCACTACCAGTCGATTTGCCTGGAGCGTTTCGATCAAGAAACTTCCGATGCCGGCGCTTCGCTCGCGCATGACGGCAACGGCTCCTTCGAGCTTGCGACGGTACACGACCAGCGCCCAAATCGCAGGCGGCATGAGGGCAACACCCGCCAGGAACAGTCGCCAGTCCAACACGAGCATGATGACGGTGGTCCCGATCAAGAAGAAGGTGCTACTCACCCACGCGAGGGCGAGGTCCGACACCACGCGCTGGATCTCACCAATATCGGAATTGATGCGCGACATGATCTGACCGATGGGTGTCGTCGCATAGAACCTCGGCGACAGGCGCTGCAAGTGCTGATAGACCGCCAACCGCATGTCGAACAGGATTTCCGCCGATGCGCGCGTATACATGAGACCACTCACGACGTTCAGTCCGAAACTCATGAGCGTGATGGCCGCGAAGGCACCGACATACCACACGAGGCGTTGCCCATCGAACGCGAGCAACGCGTCGTCGATCAACCCCTTGGAGAGATACGGGATCGCGAGGGCCAGCACGGTGCCGGCTAGGCTCAGTACGAGGACGACGGCCAGCCGCCCCCAATAGGGGGCGATAAAGCCAAATGCCCAGCGAAGATGACGATCCAGCATGGGCGAGGGAACGTGACCGACTATTCGCCGCCTTCCGGCAGCAACAGCAACGAATCGATCATGTCAGCATCGAGCACAACCGTACGGACCAGCTCATAGGTCGCGGCGTCGTAGATATCGATCGTACTTCCGGCGGTGACGATATACAGATACTTACCGTTCGAGGACGGGATGAGGCCCATACGCGGCCGCCCAGAAAACTCCTGCTTCTTCTCGATCCGACGCCCTTCGAGATCGAAGGTCCAGAATTCATAGTGGCCAACCTCACGCCGCAATCCATAGGCCTTAGTGCGGCCCGCTGCGAGCCTAAAGTTCACGCTTTCGCTCGGACCGAGCATGTAGAACTCGACCTCACGCTCATCGAGGTGGACGCGTGCAATGCCCATCATGCGCCGGTTCTGCACAGGATCGGTTACGCGAAACAGGCCCGTGTAGTAGCCTGGCTCTTCGAAGGGAGAGCTGGGAAAGCCAAAGTTGAAACGCCCCATGCCATCGTCGAGTTCGTGCTCGAGCGCCCACCGATCGACTTCCGTAAAGCCTTGCGTTTCGAGCACGATGACCTCGTCGGCGAAGAAGTACGCCAGTTCACCGTCCTGCGAGAACATGAACCCCGCGAAGTCACGCTCTTCGCCGTCCGGCCACGGGATCGTGTCCGTGACCTCGTGCGTCTTGAGATCGTAGCGCAGCAACACCGCGTCGGTCGTCTCGTACCGATCGATCTCCTTGGTTGTCGTTTTGACGAGGAGAATCGCGAACCGTTCGCGAGGTTCAACATCGAACCCCCACATACGAACGGTCTTGTTCGCTTCCGAAAGCGTGAATCGATCCACCGAATTCCCAGTCGCGATATCGATTACCTCGACCTTCTCGAACCCGGCATCCATTACGTACAGGCGTTCCCGATTGTGCGAGATGTCCATGTTGAGCGGTAGGCCAAGGCTCAACGGAATTTCCCGCACTTCTTCGAAGTTGCTCTCGTCGAGCACCTTGATCGTTCGGGCATAGGTCAAGAAGAACAGTTGCCCATCGCCCCCATTTATGGCTTGTTGCGCATCGACAGGGCTGACGGCGACAAGTACGACCAGTATGGTCGCGACACACCAACATAGAAACCGGCGCATTATGGAAAAATCAGATCGATGTTGCGCCAGTCTTGCTGGGCGGACGCGCATTTCGCAGTCCAATCCGGCGCATAGTTGTAATGATCCGGCACGTGTGCCGGCCAGAAGCAGGTGATATAGCAATCGAACAGATCGCGTTCCACCGGCTGGCAGAGCCCCGCCGTACCCCCAGTGGAATCGACTTCCCACCCAGGTGAGAACACGAACGAACAACCGAGGGGAATATGCGGCCCCGCCGACCCACCGCCTTGCATCGCGACGACGTCGTGTTTCGGTTTCGAGACCGTTGCCTCGATCTTGTTCGCCTTCTGATTGATTGGCCGAAGATGTCTCATGCGTCCTCAGTTCTCGAATTGTGCTAGATACCGCGGGTTCCGTTCCGCGATCTCACCGTGCACTTTCAAACAAGTCGCCGTCCACGTGCGGATCCATTCGCAGTAGTGCAGATTCGCCGAGGTTGTCGATCCGTACCTCGTGTGCGCCTCGTGATAGCACCCGCCCGAACACAATGGGCGCGCAAAACACGTGTGGCATTCTGGTTTGCTGTCGATGTGATGGCTCTCGAGAAGCGCGCGCTGCTGCGTCCGATCGATCCCGCCCGTCACCGATCCCAGTGAATGCTCGTCTGAACCGGCAAACCGGTGGCACAGGGCAACGTCGCCGCCGGTACCGACGCCGACGAGCCCAAGACCCGCTCCGCACGGGAAGGCCTTGCTCACGCCCTTGTGGATTTCCTCGACCGTGTCGCGCACGTTCGAGAACGCGTGGTGCCGGTTGTCGACCGTGTAGTCGAGCCACTCTTGCGCCAGGTCTTGGAACTGCGACAGCATCGAGTCGAAGCCTTCGTTCTCGATCGCGTAATCCCGAATCGACGACGTCGTGACCGGAGCGAACCCTACCTCCCA
>JBDHLU010000171.1:0-6470 GCA_039656555.1 Gemmatimonadota bacterium
GTCGTCGGTAACGTGCGCGACGACGGCATCACGCAGGTCCCGACTGCCGTGGTCTATTGGCCCATGTTGTTGGAGGATTTTTGGAGCGAGGTTGACGGCGAAGCGCCGTTCGTCGTGTCGACCATGTATTACGTCGTACGCAGTTCGCGAGTCGGCGCACCGGATTTCCTCGGTGAACTGAAGCAGGCGGCCTGGTCGATCCTCTCGAGACGACCGCTCATCGGCGTCGAGACGTTGGGCGACCTCCTGCGTGCCTCCAGTGCTCGTACCTCATTTGCGCTCGTGATGCTGAGCATTGCCGCTGGAGTAGCCTTGTTGCTTGCGCTGGTTGGTGTCTACGGGGTGATGTCCTATGTGGTGAGCCAGCGAACTCGAGAGATCGGGGTCCGGATCGCCCTCGGCGCTGGAGCGTCGAAGGTTGAAGGGATGGTCCTCCGCCAAGGCTTGGTTCTGGCTGTCATCGGCGTGGCCTTCGGACTCACGGCCGCGTTCGCTCTCACAAGATTGATGGAGGGTCTTCTGTTCGGGGTGAGCGCGGTCGATGTGGTCACCTATGCCACGGTGGCCGCAAGCGTGACAGCCGTCGCGCTCCTGGCCAGTTACCTGCCGGCGCGAAGAGCAGCGGCCATCGACCCGATGGAGGCGCTGAGGGCGGAGTAAGGGTCGAGAACGGAGCGCAAGCTCGGTCAACTCTGCGTCGCTCCCCTCGCGAGCGCGTACAGTTGCACATACTCGACGTCGGAGTCGTCGCGGTAAACACCGAGGACGAAATCGTCGCCGATGTCCAGGAGTCGGAAACGGACAGGCAGATCGATGGTGCCCAGTAACTCGCCATTTGGAGAAAAAACGCGCCATGAACGCGCCACGGTGGGATACGAGGTGTAGTCGCTCACCCAGAGGTAGTCTTGCGGGTCGATCATGATGTCGCCGAACGCCGGCCGGGTTGGTGGGACATCCATTGCGTCGAGGTGGCGGGCCAACATGGCACGCTCGTTCTCCGACTCCCGTTCGAGACGGGCCGCCTTCATCGCCGAGACGTCGCTCGCCGAGATGGACAGGTCAACCGCCGGCACTCGGGCCAGGCGCTGGAGTTTTCCTTGTGCAGAGTGGATCGCGATCTGAAAGGTCTCCTGGTCACCCACGGCAAGTCGTCCCGCCCGCATCGCCGCCGATGTGTTGCGACCAAACAGTGGAGCGCTCATCACCATGCGCCCGTCTTCAGTTCCCAGGAACACTTCGCGACCGGGCACGGTGGCGATCGTGTCGGGCCCTTCGCCGTCGGGACCAAAACGGGCGATCGCCACCGGCAAACGTTCGAGTCCCAGAGCGTCCTGGCCATGCGCGAGTCCCGACCACGCTTCCTTCACGAGGAACGAACCATCCCGCAATCGCCCGATGGCGCCCGGCGCCGAAAGGGACGCTCCGATTGAAACGGTGCGGACCACATCGCCCGTCGTTGTGAGAATAGTGAAACGGCGCAGGCCGAAGTCGTAGATCCACAGAGAGTCACCGGGACCTGTAGCCAATCCGGTAATCAGCCGGTACTCGCCGGGTGCTTCCCCGCGGCCCCCAGCAGTCCAGAGGTGGGTACCCGACCGATCGTACGCCACGATCTGGGAGGTGCCGCCGTTCGCCACGACGATGTGTTCGTTGGGAAGTCGGACGGCGGCTACGATTCTGAAGAACTGGTAGTCCGGATCACCGTCGAGCGTGCCTATCTGGAGTGCGGGATGGTCGGCGATGGTCCATGCGTCATCCGTCGCCCACCGTTGACCGTGACTCTCGACGATTCGGACCCCGAGGCTATCGCGGGTCGTAACTAGATCTGCGGGCACGGTGCTGCACGCGGCGAACGCGAACACCAATGCAACAAGCTGTCTTGATTGCGCTGCGGTTGATCTCACGCCTCCACCTCCAGTGGATTACCAACACCCCCCCGCGCATATATGACGTGCGAGCCGGGTCCATCGTTGCATTTTGCGCGAATCGAGACTGAGAGTGGGGGTGAGTAACCCTCGCCCACTGGGGCGTCACACTTGATCGCTACATGATCGCCACATTGTACTGTAGGAGTTTAGTGAATCCGGCTGTGAAGACCACAAGGAGGCCACATGTCTCGACGTATTCTCCTCCCAGCAGTCCTGGTTATCGTCCCCCTTCTAGTGACTGCGCGCGCTGCTACAGCGCAAACGAACGTTTCCACCGGCGCGCTGTTCAGCTCCGACGACGTGTTGGAATTGCAGTTGGTCACCGATCTCAAGAAGCTCATCAACGATAACAACGCCAAACGTGACGGAGACCTCTCCTACGCCGGTCCTGGCGGGGACTCGGTGATTCTGGAACTCGAGGTGCTCACGGCCCGGCGAGACGTGGATGTGAGTGTGGGTATGCGCGCTCCTCCGACGGTGTACCTGCAGCGGTCCGGCAAGATTTGCGATTTTCCGCCATTCCAACTCGATCTCGAGAACAGCAAGACGGACGGCACCATCTTCTCGAGCCACGTTGCCCTGAAGCTCATCACACACTGTGAAGATGACGAAGACGATGCCGAGCAATGGGCTGTCAAGCAATACCTCATGTACCGCACGCTCGCCATGGTGTCCGATTGGTGTCTACGAGCGCGACTCGTTCGTGTCACGTACATCGACCAGAAGAACAAGCGGGACCCGATGACGAAGTACGCGGTGTTGGTCGAGGACCCACAACACATGGCGGCGCGGATCGGTGGCCAGATCTACGACGTGCAGGGGTTCCACCCTCTCGACATCGATTCGGAGTCCATGGTGACCATGGCGCTCTTTCAATTCATGGTCTTCAACACGGATTGGGGCGTGCCGGGTCTTCACAACGTCAAGATCGTTGCGTACCAAAACGTGGCCTATCCGGTGCCGTACAACTTCGAGTGGTCGGGAATCGTCGACGCGCCGTTCGCGAAGCCGCATTCAACGCTTCCAATCGCCACGGTCCGCGACCGGCTCTACCGGGGTTTTTGCCGGCCTGACTATGAGTTCGAGGCGCCCCTCGCGCGGTTCAACAGTCAGAGGGATTCCATCCTGGAGATGGTGCGAACGCAAGAGGGTCTCGATCCCGATGTCAGAGAACTCATGCTCTCGGATTACGAAGAGTTCTACCAGATCGTGAACGACCGCGACGGGATGCGGGACTGGATCATTGAGAAGTGCCGGGAGGACTCGCGCGGGTGAAATAGGCGTCGTCAGTCGATCTTCTGCAAACGGCGCACCCAACTACCTTTCTAGGATGCTCACCTGGATTGGTATCGCCTTCTGCATCAGCCAGTCGGCCATGTTCTCGGGGCTCAATCTGGCGCTCTTCGGTGTCAGCTGGCTTCGGCTGGAGGTGTTGGCGACGACCGGGCATGACGACGCTCGGCATCTGCTTGCACTCCGCAAGGATTCCAACTTCCTGCTGACCACGATCCTGTGGGGCAACGTCGCCGCCAACGTACTGTTGACCATCCTGTCCGACTCGATCCTCACCGGTGCGGCGGCCTTCGTGTTTTCGACGTTCGTCATCACGCTGGGGGGTGAGATTCTCCCGCAGGCATATTTCTCCCGACACGCGCTCGCGGTAGCAGGGAAGCTGTGGCCGGTGCTGCGCTTCTATCAATTCGTGTTGTACCCATTGGCGAAGCCTACTGCCAGGATGCTCGACGCCTGGTTGGGGCAGGGTGGGATCGAATACTTCCGAGAGAAAGAGCTGCAGGAGGTAATCCGGCGCCATGTCGCATCAGCGGAATCGGATGTGGACAAGGTCGAGGGCTTGGGCGCATTAAATTTTCTTTCCCTCGATGACCTCCCGGTGTCGGATGAAGGCGAACCGGTCAGTCCGGCGAGCATCATTGCGTTGCCGGAGTCGCAGGGGCGTCCACTTTTTCCGAGCTTCCGCCGCGATGCGGACGACGCCTTTCTCAAACAGATGGAAGCCTCGGAACATCACTGGGTGATCATCACGTCGGACAGGGATGACGAACCGCTCCTCGCCGTCGATTCTGATGCGTTCTTGCGCGCGGCACTTTTTGGTCGCGAACCCTTCAATCCGTACACTTACTGTCACCGGCCGATCGTGGTTCGTGATCCCACAGTGACGCTTGGCGAAGTGATCCCCCGGTTGTACGTGCGTGCCGAAGACGCCGAAGACGACGTGGTCGACCACGACGTCATCCTCTTGTGGGGAGACAACCCCCGGATGATTACGGGCGCCGACATCCTCGGACGCCTGTTGCGTGGGATAACCGACCGGCAATCGGTGTAAACGCTCGAGAGCGGGTGAGGAGCCTACCGCCCTTCGCGCACGAAGGGGTCGCTCCTGTTGAACCCATAAGCCGTTCGCCCGCCGGTCACCTGGCCTGCGGCGCTAACGTCGAAGAAGAAGTCAACGTCGATCAAGTCGAGGATTGTTCCCCTAAACCATGTTGACGTGACCGGCACGAGTTCGATGACGGGGGTGTCCGGTGCGGTCGCATAGAGCTTGCCGTCTCGCAGATCGACGGTGAATCGATCTGTGGAGTCGCTGACGGTCACAAAGGCGCCGGTGTATGCGACCAGCGCGGCGGCATCCATTGCCGTGACCTGATCTCGGAGGCCCAAGGAGTCCGCGGCCGGCAGGATGTAGCGCGACATGATGCTGGTGTTGTGGAGTTCGCCGGTAGGGTTGTTGAACACCTGGTGTGTTAGAACCGCGACTAGGTCCATGTCCGGCACGACGAAGATCTTCTGCCCGCCGTGTCCGGATGCCATGTACATGAACACGTGTCGGCCCTGGTAGTAGAAGTCTCCGCACCACCATTGGAAGGCGTAGTCCGGCGAACGGTCGATCTCGATTTGCCTACGAGTTGACACCTCCACCCACTCCTCAGAGACGATCCGCTGCCCCTTCCAGGTGCCGCCGTTCAGGAACAGCTGGCCGAGCTTGGCCATGTCCCGGGGTCGGAGATTGAGACCCCCTGGTGCGTCGATCAGGCCCTCCGCCAGATTCCACCACACGTAGTCGGAAATGCCCAGCGGCCCGAACAGGTATCGTTCGGCAAAGTCGGTGGCCTCCATTCCTGCGTCTCGCTCGAGCAGATAGCCCAGAAGCGTGCTGAGTCCACCGCTGTAGTTGAACACCTCACCGGGCTCTTGGGCGACAGGCTGTTGGAGCACGAGTCGCACTGGGTCCCGCTGGCTCCTGACTCGCACCCAGTCGTTTCGCGGATCATTGTACGGGTGGGATTTCTCGTCCCACGCGAGCCCGGCACTCATAGAGAGAATGTGCCGTAGTCGGATGTTCGCCTTCTCAGAATCTCCGTCCAGCACGTCGCGGTACTCCGGGAACAACTCGGGCAGCCGGAAGTCCAGTACTCCCTCCTCCAATCCTGGGAGCAATCCAAGGTCCATGGCGATCCCGAGCAGGATCGACACGACGCTCTTGGTTACCGACGCCGTGTAGTGACGCGTCTCCGCGTCGAACTCGCCGAAGTACTCATCGACCACGAGCCGGCCGTCTTTGACAAGGACAATGGAGTGCAGGTTTGGAAATGCATCGTTCCGCGCCGCGCTGAGCAGTCTATCGATGAGTTCATGGTCGATCCCCACCTCTGTCGCGGATGCAGTCGGCCAGTCGTTCGACGTGCCAGTGTTCTGTTGTGCGCATGCACTGGAGGCGGCCACGCACGTGACGAGTACCGGAAGCGAACGGCGGAGCATGGAGACGTATCTCGGCATCAGATACCAATCGGGCTCAAGGGTGCACAAGAAACTGTGCGGTGATGTTTAACCAATACGTGAAAACCGTGTGATGCGTTTCAAAGCGGCGCGAAACCACCTCACTCGTTGCGCACAATGATGAGCACTTCGGGGAAGGCCGATGAAGGTCCGTCCAAAAGCGAAGTGCTGCGGCCTCTGAGGTGTTTGTCGAAAAAGGCCTTCACATATTCCCGTTGAATGGTGAGCGCGCGTTCCCCGTCTACGGCTGAATCGGTTTCTCCCCATACGTTCTCGAACAATGGGAGATCGGTGAACGTCCCGTGGGTGAACCCTGAGATGAGAACCACGTACGCGGAACTCTCGGCCATCTGGAAGAACACATCATTCGCGATCGCGCTGTCGCCGGCCCACGGCCTCTGTGCGCCCATGAACATGAACGGATCCGTAAGCGGGCGATCGATCATGTCACCAAATTGGAAACCGTCGATGTTGATCCCGGCCTTCACCCGCGGGTCAGTCAACGTGATTTGCCCGGAGGCCGCGCCACCCAGTGAGTGTCCCAGCACGCCGATGCGTTCCAGGTCCAGCACGCCGGCAAATTCCCCCCCGGGTCGGTTCATCGCGTGCAGCCGATCGATGACGAACGCGATATCCGCCGCCCAAATCCGTGTGCTCTCTTGGTGCTTCGGGCTCGTCCGGAGCAACTCGCGGTACCAGCGTTCCTGACTGCGTAGGTCGCGGGCCAGTAGGATGCTGTCTTTGAAC